>NZ_JBHYTK010000252.1:0-7359 GCF_042749255.1 Streptomyces sp. NPDC059524
CCGGCACGATCAAGGGCCTGACCGCGGAGATCGGCGCGTCCCTCACCTCCGGCGCCGCGATCTGCGAGATCAAGGACTGACACCCCGCAAGCCGGGACCGCTTCACGGTGGGCGTCTGAGGGCCGCACGGCCCGCAGGCGCCCACCACCCGTATCCGGACCCGATCCCTCCGGCAGTGATCAGGCATCCTGGAAAATGCCCCGCACGCCCTGGGAGGCCCGATGAGCACCGGCACCGAGCACGAGCGTGTCCGCCCCATGCGCGCGGACGCCCGGCGCAACTACGAGCGGCTGCTCGTGCAGGCCCGCAAGGCGTTCGCCGAGCACGGTACGGGGGCGTCCCTGGAGGACGTGGCCCGCGCGGCCGGGGTCGGCATCGGCACGCTGTACCGGCACTTCCCGAACCGGTACGCGCTGATCAGTGCCGTCTTCGAGGAGGCGGTGAACGATCTGCTGGCCCGGTCGCGGGCCCTGCTCGACTCGGACGAGCCGTGTGCGGCGCTCGTGGCCTGGCTACGGGACATCATCACGCACGCCGGTGAGTACCGGGGCCTGTCCCGGGCCCTCATGTCGGCCTCGCAGGACGCCAGTTCGGCACTGTCGCGGTGCAGCAACCCGATGCGGGAGGCGGGGCAGGCCCTCCTCTCCCGAGCCCAGGCCGCCGGGACGGTCCGCCGCGACGTCTCCATCACGGACCTGCTGCAACTGACCAACGCGATCGCCCTGGCCGCGGAGGAAACCCCCTCCGACCCCCACCTGGCCGACCGCCTCCTGAGACTGACCCTCCGCGGCATCACGGCCCCGTAGCCCCCGATCCACATCCGCCGGGGGCTGGGCAGCGAATCCGTCGCGGGGCGCAGTACTGGCCGCGGGCAGCGAATCCCTCGCGGGGCACCCAACGGCCCCGGAGGCGCGGGCCAGTACCCGACCGGAGACTCCGTCGCGGGGCGCGACCAGCTGGCCTTTGAGGCGCACGAAGCGTGCCTTCCAGGGGCGCGGGGCTGTTTGTTCCGCGATCAGCGACTCCGTCGCGAGCACGACCAGCTGATCCCTGAGGCACGCGGAGCGTGTCTTCAGGGGCGCGGGGCTCTACCCGATCAGCGACTCCGTCGCGGGGCGCGACCAGGATGCCCCTGGGGCGCACGGAGTGCGCCTTCAGGGGCGCGGGGAACTGCGCGAGAAGCCCCACCGGGCTGCACCCGGGATGATCGTCAGCCCCTACGGCGGTGGCGCTGTAGCCGAGCCCCGATGCATCGCGCACCCGGCGCCGGGGTGCCGCCTTGCCCACCCGTGCCGCCCCAGGCGGCAGACTGCCCAAGGCTAGGCCGAGGCCACCGGATACGCACCCAGAACTGGAATGCAGCCTGACAGCTGGGTTACCCGAACTCACAGCCGGGGCTGGAGTACTGCCCAAGGCAAGGCGCCGGGCCGACGGGTGGGATAAGGGAGCGGGCCACAGGCCAGAAAGGTCTGGACGAGGGCGACCAGAGGCACCCCCAGGATGGGGTCAGCGGCGGCGGAGGTCGGCTACTCGGGCCGCGCGTTCCGGCCCGGGGTCGAGGGGAGCCGCGCTGCGGAGGGGGTGACCACCGTGGCGAGGCTGGCCGCGCCGAGGGCCGGGGAGGGGAGGAACGTCCCGGCGAGTCCCCCGGGCCGGACTACCGCCCGCTTCACCCCCGGAGGCCCCCGCCCCGTCCCCGTCCCCCGCGACAGCGATCTGCACGCCCTGATCCGCCAGCGCCTGCAACTCCGTAGCGGCCCGCTCGTCATGAGCCGGCGGCTCGTCGGTGACGAGCCGGGTGATCACATCCGTGGGCACCGTCTGGAACATCGTGTCGGTGCCGAGCTTGGAGTGATCGGCGAGGACGACGACCTCCGCCGCGGCCTGCACGAGCGCCCGGTCGACGGACGCCGACAGCATGTTGGACGTGGACAGGCCGCGCTCGGCGGTGAGCCCGCTCCCGCTGAGGAAGGCCCGGGACACCCTGAGTCCCTGGAGGGACTGCTCGGCCCCGCTGCCCACCAGCGCGTAGTTGGAACCCCGCAGCGTGCCACCGGTCATGACGACCTCCACGCGGTTGGCGTGCGCCAACGCCTGGGCCACCAACAGGGAGTTGGTGACGACGGTCAGCCCGGGGACGCGCGCGAGCCGGCGGGCCAGCTCCTGCGTGGTCGTCCCCGCGCCCACCACGATGGCCTCGCCCTCTTCGACGAGCCCCGCGGCGAGATCGGCGATGGCCGTTTTCTCTGCGGTCGCGAGATGAGACTTCTGCGGAAAGCCGGATTCCCGCGTGAATCCGCCCGGCAGTACCGCACCGCCGTGCCGGCGGTCGAGGAGTCCTTCTGCCTCCAGTGCGCGCACGTCCCGCCGTACGGTCACTTCTGAGGTCTGGACGACGCGGGCGAGCTCCCGGAGCGATACCGCCCCGTTGGCCCGCACCATTTCGAGGATCAATTGACGACGTTCTGCAGCGAACACGAAACTGACAGTAACCCCAACGACCGTCTGCTTTCAGCAGTTTGCGCCGAATTACAGGTTCTGTTCGTAAAGAAGACCTGGAAGTGGTATAGGCGGCGACGAGGAAGGGGCGGGGCCGCGGCCCCGCCCCTCGTCACGCAGTGTCAGCGCCGCGGTCAGCTCTCCTCGGCGAGCTTGCGCGTGTGCAACTGCCGTGCCACTTCGGCGATCGAGCCCGACAGCGAGGGGTACACGGTGAACGTGTTCGCGATCTGTTCCACCGTCAGATTGTTGTCGACCGCGATCGAGATGGGGTGGATCAGTTCCGAGGCGCGCGGGGCGACGACGACACCGCCGACGACGATGCCCGTACCCGGACGGCAGAAGATCTTGACGAAGCCGTCGCGGATGCCCTGCATCTTGGCGCGCGGGTTGCGCAGCAGCGGCAGCTTCACCACGCGGGCGTCGATCTTGCCCGCGTCGACGTTCGCCTGCGTGTAGCCGACGGTCGCGATCTCGGGGTCGGTGAAGACGTTCGAGGAGACCGTCTTCAGGTTCAGCGGGGCCACCGGCTCGCCGAGGAAGTGGTACATGGCGATGCGGCCCTGCATGGCGGCGACGGACGCGAGGGCGAAGACTCCCGTCACGTCACCGGCCGCGTACACGCCCGGGGCGGTCGTGCGGGAGACCTTGTCGGTCCAGATGTGCCCGGAGTCCTTGAGCCGGACGCCGGCCTCCTCCAGGCCGAGTCCCGCGCTGTTCGGGATGGCGCCGACGGCCATGAGGCAGTGGGTGCCGGAGATGACGCGGCCGTCGGCGAGGGTGACCTCGACGCGGTCGCCGACGCGCTTGGCGGAGGCGGCGCGGGAGCGGGCCATCACGTTCATGCCGCGGCGGCGGAAGACGTCCTCCAGGACGGCGGCGGCGTCCGGGTCCTCGCCGGGCAGCACGCGGTCGCGGGAGGAGACGAGGGTGACCTTGGAGCCGAGGGCCTGGTAGGCGCCGGCGAACTCGGCGCCCGTGACACCGGAACCGACCACGATGAGCTCCTCGGGGAGCTCCTCCATGTCGTAGACCTGCGTCCAGTTGAAGATCCGCTCGCCGTCGGGCTGCGCGTCGGGGACCTCGCGCGGGTGCCCGCCGGTGGCGATCAGCACCGCGTCGGCGACGAGGGTCTCCTCGGTGCCGTCGGCGACGGTGACGACGACCTTGCGGGAGCCGTCGAGGTCCTGCTTGCCGTCCAGGCGGCCCTTGCCGCGCATGACACGGGCGCCCGCGCGCGTGACGGAGGCGGTGATGTCGTGGGACTGGGCGAGCGCGAGGCGCTTCACCCGTCGGTTGACCTTGCCGAGGTCGACGCCGACGACCCGGGCCGGGGAGTCCGGATCCGGGGTGTCGTCCTCGACGATGATGCCGAGCTCCTCGTAGGACGAGTCGAAGGTGGTCATCACCTCGGCCGTCGCGATCAGGGTCTTCGACGGCACGCAGTCGGTCAGCACCGACGCTCCGCCCAGACCGTCGGAGTCGACGACGGTCACCTCCGCGCCGAGCGAAGCGGCCACCAGTGCCGCCTCGTATCCGCCAGGTCCGCCGCCAATGATCACGATCCGAGTCACATACGCCATTGTCCCGCACGCTTCAAGGAGCACCGAATCGGGGCCCCCGTCCGGGTAGCACGCGGCCGAACGTCCTCTTCGGGAGGGGTGATCGCGTTGCCCCGTTCCACAGGAGGCGCGTGCGCCGACTGACGTACCCTCGACCACATGTCGCTCTACGCCGCGTACGCCGGCAATCTCGACCCGCGGCTCATGACGCGCCGCGCCCCGCACTCGCCGCTGCGCGCGACGGGCTGGATCAACGGCTGGCGGCTGACGTTCGGCGGCGAGCACATGGGCTGGGAGGGTGCGCTGGCCACGATCGTGGAGGCGCCGCGCTCGCAGGTCTTCGTCGCGCTGTACGACATCGCGCCGATGGACGAGGACTCGATGGACCGCTGGGAGGGTGTCGGCCTCGACATCTACCGGCGGATGCGCGTGAGAGTCGACACGCTGGACGGCGCCGAGCCGGCCTGGGTGTACGTGCTGAACGGGTACGAGGGCGGCCTCCCGTCCGCCCGCTATCTGGGCGAGATCGCCGACGCCGCCGACTCCGCGGGCGCGCCGCACGACTATGTGATGGAGCTGCGCAAGCGGCCCTGCTGAGCCCCTTCCGGGACCGGTTCCGGGATCCCCTTCGTCGGAAACGACAAGAGAACGATTGCAAACCCGGGGGCATTGCCATCTACGCGCGTAGGCCTCGACCGGCTACCCTCGATCGCGTGAACGCATCTGTTACTCCGGACAACCTCCAGGGCGACCCCTACGCCGCCGCCGACGCCGCCGCCGCGCGCCTGCGCGAGCTCACGGGCGCCGAGACCCACGACGTCGCCCTCGTGATGGGCTCCGGCTGGGCGCCGGCCGCCGAGGCGCTCGGCGCTCCCGCCGCCGAGTTCCCCTTCACCGAGCTGCCCGGGTTCACCGGCGCCGCGGTGGCGGGACACGGCGGCAAGGTCCGCTCGTACCAGGTCGGCCAGAAGCGCGCCCTGGTCTTCCTGGGCCGCACCCACTACTACGAGGGCCGGGGCGTCGCCTCCGTCGCGCACGGCGTGCGCACGGCCGCCGCCGCGGGCGCCAAGACCATCGTGCTGACCAACGGCTGCGGCGGTCTGCGCGAGGGCATGCGCCCGGGCCAGCCGGTCCTCATCTCCGACCACATCAACCTGACGGCGACCTCGCCGATCGTCGGCGCGAACTTCGTCGACCTCACCGACCTGTACTCGCCGCGCCTGCGCCAGCTGTGCCAGGAGATCGACCCGTCGCTGGAGGAGGGCGTCTACGCCCAGTTCCCCGGCCCGCACTACGAGACCCCGGCCGAGGTCCGCATGGCCGGCATCCTCGGCGCCGACCTCGTCGGCATGTCCACCGTCCTCGAGGCCATCGCGGCCCGTGAGGCGGGCGCGGAGGTGCTCGGCATCTCCCTGGTGACGAACCTGGCGGCGGGCCTGTCGGGCGAGCCGCTCAACCACGAAGAGGTCCTCCAGGCCGGCCGTGACTCGGCAGCGCGCATGGGCGAGCTCCTCACCCAGGTCCTCGCCAAGATCTGACCCCCGCTGTACGTCCTGTACGTGCCTTCCCTGTAGCCCCGTACGTCTTGTTGCCTTAAGGAATGCGAACCGTGACCGATCTCAGCAGCGAACTGCTCGACCGGGCGAAGACCTGGCTGGCGGAGGACCCGGACCCCGAGACGCGCGACGAGCTCGCGAAGCTGATCGAGGCCCGGGACGCGGCGGCGCTCGGCGAGCGCTTCGCCGGCACGCTGCAGTTCGGCACGGCGGGGCTGCGCGGTGAGCTGGGCGCGGGCCCGATGCGGATGAACCGCGCGGTGGTCATCCGCGCGGCCGCGGGCCTGGCCGCGTACCTGAAGGCCAAGGGGCAGACCGACGGCGTGGTCGTGATCGGCTACGACGCGCGCCACAAGTCGGCGGACTTCGCCCGGGACACGGCCGCCGTGATGGTGGGCGCCGGGCTGCGGGCCGCCGTACTCCCCCGCCCGCTGCCGACGCCCGTCCTCGCCTTCGCCATACGGCACCTGGGCGCGGTCGCGGGCGTCGAGGTCACCGCCTCGCACAACCCGCCGCGGGACAACGGCTACAAGGTGTACCTCGGCGACGGCTCCCAGATCGTGCCGCCCGCCGACGCGGAGATCGCCGCCGAGATCGACGCGGTGGCGTCCCTGCACGACGTGCCGCGCCCCGAGTCCGGCTGGGAGACCCTCGGCGACGAGGTCCTGGACGCGTACCTCGCCCGTACGGACGCGGTGCTCGCCCCGGGTTCGGCGCGCACGGCCCGCACCGTCTACACGGCGATGCACGGCGTCGGCAAGGACACGCTGCTGGCCGCCTTCGCCCGCGCCGGCTTCCCGGAGCCGGTGCTGGTCGCCGAGCAGGCCGAGCCCGACCCGGACTTCCCGACCGTCGCGTTCCCGAACCCGGAGGAGCCGGGCGCGATGGACCTGTCCTTCGCGACGGCCGCCCGGACCCCGGACTGCGACCTGATCATCGCCAACGACCCGGACGCGGACCGCTGCGCGGTCGCCGTGCGCGACGGCGCCGGCTGGCGGATGCTGCGCGGCGACGAGGTGGGCGCGCTGCTCGCGGCGCACCTGGTGGCGCGCGGCGCGACCGGTGTCTTCGCGGAGTCGATCGTCTCCTCGTCCCTCCTCGGCCGGATCGCCGGGGCGGCGGGGCTCCCGTACGAGGAGACCCTGACAGGCTTCAAGTGGATCGCCCGCGTCGACGGCCTGCGCTACGGCTACGAAGAGGCGCTCGGCTACTGCGTCGACCCGGAGGGCGTGCGCGACAAGGACGGCATCACGGCCGCGCTGCTCGTCACCGAGCTGGCGAGCGAGCTGAAGGAGCAGGGCCGCACGCTCCTGGACGCCCTCGACGACCTGGCGCTGGCCCACGGCCTGCACGCCACGGACCAGCTGAGCGTCCGCGTCGAGGACCTCTCCGTCATCGCCGACGCGATGCGCCGCCTGCGCGAGCAGCCTCCGGCGGAGCTGGCGGGCCTCGCGGTGACCTCGGCCGAGGACCTGTCGGCCGGGGCGGGGGGCCTGCCGCCCACGGACGGCCTGCGCTACGCGCTGTCCGGCGCCCGTGTCATCGTCCGCCCCTCCGGCACCGAGCCCAAGCTGAAGTGCTACCTGGAGGTCGTGGTCCCGGTCCCGGACCGCTCGGCACTCCCCGCGGCCCGCGAGGAGGCGGCCCGCCGCCTCGACGCCCTGAAGCGCGACCTGGCGACGGCCGCGGGCATCTGACGACCGCAGCATCACGCGGCAGGGCGGCGCCCATGGGGCGCCGCC
>NZ_JBHYTK010000253.1:0-7261 GCF_042749255.1 Streptomyces sp. NPDC059524
GTGCCCCATCGGGGAAATGCGACGCGAAGCGTCTGCATTTCAGGGGCGCGGGGAACTGCGCGGCCCGCCCCCACCGGGCCCGCAGGCGACGAACCAACGACTAGGCGCGGCTGCGACCCCGGCGTGCCATGCCCACCGCACCCGCTCCGGCGATGAGCAGGGCGATCGCCCCGCCCGCCACGTACGGCGTCATCGAACTGCCCCCCGTCTCCGCGAGGTCAGCCTCCTTCTCCGGCTTCTGCGCGGCCTCGACCGGCCGTTCCCCCTTCTCGGCCTGCGGCTCGACCTCGGCCGGCTTCGGCGCGGCGACGGCCTTGGGGGACTCGCAGGTCGCCCCGGCGAGGGTCACCTCGCCCTCTACCTCGGCCACGTTGAGCTTCAACGGGTTCACGGAGACCTTGAGGTGCAGCGCGGAGGCCGCCGCGGTCGTGGAGGTCGTGGACTTCTCGGAGAGGGTGAGGGAGACCTCGCCGACCCCGGGCACCTTGACCTCGGTCGTCCCGCCGGTGGTCAGCGTGACCTTCTTGCCGAGGATGGTGACGGCCCCGAGGAGGTTCGACTCTGCGACGGGCGCCTGGCCGGCCACGCAGCGGGCCTTGGAGGTGACCTCGTCGACCTCGATGAGGGAGAGCAGCGGCAGGCCGGGGACGTGGACCTTGGCGTGGGCGAGCTGGGTGAAGCCCTCGGCGGTGCCGTCGGCGACGGTCGCCCTGGCCTTGGCGACGTCGGCGCGCAGGACGTTGATCGGCTGCCCCTTCTCGACGCCGTCCAGGTTCACGGTGAGGGCGGTCTTGTCGGCGCTGGCGGGCGCCTGCACCTCGTTGAGCGAGACCTTGAGCGGGACGTTCACGGTCTTGTTGAGCAGGGAGACGTCCAGGCCGGTGCGGAGCACGACGGCGGAGGCCTTGCCGCCGCGGTCGCCGGTGGCGGCGGCCGGGCCCGCGCCCGCGAGGAGGACGGGTCCCGCGGCGAGCGCGGTGGCGACGGCGGTCGCGGCGAGACGGCGGAACGTAGTGGTGCTGGACATGCTGGTGGGACCCCCAGGACGGCGATGAAGAGAAACGACGTGACACACGAGGTCGACGGCGTGCCGTCGGGGTGGGCGCGCACAGGGACAGGGCGCGGCACCGCCGACGGCGTCGACCGGTCATCGGTGAGGGAATCTTTACGCACTGAGAGTGAACGGGCCACCACCTGAAGTGAGTTCACTCCAAAGGGGGGTTTCCGCGCAGGTGCTCGATTTCAGCGGGCTCGCCTGTTCGCCGGGGTCACCCGGACAGGGGTCGGCCCCGGCGCGGACGCGGGGTGCACAACGAGTGCGCCCCGGCGCGCGTCACGCCGCGTCAACCGACGACGTTGCCCCGGAGCACGATGCGGCGGGGTGCGGCGAGCGCCGCCACGTCGGTCCGCGGGTCCGTGCCGTAGACGACGAGGTCGGCCGGGGCGCCCTCCTCGAGGCCGGGGCGGCCGAGCCAGCTGCGGGCGTTCCAGGCGGTCGCGCCGAGGGCGTCCACGGCGGGGAGGCCGGCCTTGACGAGCTCGGCGACCTCGCCCGCGACGAGGCCGTGCGCGAGGGAGCCGCCGGCGTCGGTGCCGACGAACACCGGGATGCCGGCGTCGTAGGCGTTGCGCACGGTGTCGTAGCGGTTGTCGTAGAGCCGTCGCATGTGGGCGGACCAGCGGGGGAACTTCTGCTCGCCGCCCGCGGCGAGACCGGGGAAGGTGGCGATGTTGACGAGCGTGGGGACGATCGCGACGCCGCGCTCGGCGAAGAGCGGGATCAGGTCGTCGGTGAGGCCCGTGGCGTGCTCGATGCAGTCGATGCCGGCCTCGACGAGGTCGCGCAGCGAGTTCTCGGCGAAGCAGTGGGCGGTGACCCGGGCGCCGAGCCGGTGGGCCTCCGCGATGCCCGCCTCGACGGCCTCGCGCGGCCAGCAGGGGGTGAGGTCGCCCGCGTCCCGGTCGATCCAGTCGCCGACGAGCTTGACCCAGCCGTCGCCGCGCCGGGCCTCCTGGGCGACGTAGGCGACGAGGTCCTCGGGCTCGATCTCGTGGGCGTAGTTGCGGATGTAGCGGCGGGTGCGGGCGATGTGGCGGCCGGCGCGGACGATCCGGGGCAGGTCCTCGCGGTCGTCGATCCAGCGGGTGTCGGAGGGTGAGCCGGCGTCGCGCAGCAGCAGGGTGCCCGCGTCGCGGTCGGTGAGGGCCTGCTTCTCGGCGGTCTCGGCGGGCACCGGCCCGTGCGCGTCCAGGCCGACGTGGCAGTGGGCGTCGACGAGGCCGGGCAGGGTCCAGCCCTCCACGCCGGTCACGTCGAGGCCCGCCGAGACGGGCCGGTCGTAGGTGATCCGGCCGTCGACCACCCACAGTTCGTCGCGTACGTCGTCGGGTCCGGCCAGGACCCGGCCCTTCACATGGAGCACCGCGCCATCACTCATGGACCAAGCCTATGAGGGGGCCGGTTACGCTCGTCAGCGGCATCACCGCCGAACCCGTGAGCGAAGAGAGAGCACCACCGTGACGCACCCGTTTCTCGATCTGGCCCCGCTGAGCGCCGCGCACTTCGCCTCCGTCGAGGACCGCGTGGCCCGGCTCATGGACACCGAGCAGGACGTCGTGATCATGCAGGGCGAGGCGCTGCTCCCGCTGGAGGGCGCGATCCGCGCCGCCGCGGGCCCGGGCACCGTCGCCCTGAACGTGATCACCGGCCCGTACGGGCAGACCTTCGGCGACTGGCTGCGCGACTGCGGCGCGACCGTGCACGACCTGGCGGTGCCGTTCCACACGGCCGTCACCGCGGAGCAGGTCCGGCAGGCCTTCGCCGAGCACCCCGACATCGACTTCGTGTCGCTCGTGCACGCGGAGGCGGCGACCGGCAACACGAACCCCGTCGCGGAGATCGGCGAGGTCGTGCGGGAGCACGGCGCGCTGTTCTACCTGGACGCGGTCGCCTCGATCGCCGCGGAGCCGGTGCTGCCGGACGCCTGGGGCGTGGACCTGTGCGTGATCGGCGCGCAGAAGGCGATGGGCGGCCCGGCGGGCGTCTCGGCCGTGTCGGTGAGCGCCCGCGCCTGGGAGCGGATGGCCGCCAACCCGCACGCGCCGCGCCACTCGTACCTGTCGCTGCTCGACTGGAAGCAGCGCTGGATCGACGGCGGCCGCAAGGCGCTGCTGCACGCTCCGGCGCAGCTGGAGATGCTGGCCCTGGAGGCCTGTGTGGAGCGCATCGAGAGCGAGGGCCTGGAGGCGCTGATGGCCCGTCACGCGAGCGCGGCGGCGGCGACCCGCGCCGGGACGCTGGCGCTGGGCGGCGGCCTGGAGCCGTACGTGCACGAGGCGCGGGACGCGGCGCCGGTGGCCACGACGCTGCGTGCGCCGGCCGGTACGGACGCCCGGGACCTGGTGGCGAAGGCGCTGGCGGCGGACCCGGTGCTGCCGCTGGTCGCGGGCGGTGGCGCGCTGGCCGCGGAGATGATCCGGGTCAACCACTACGGGCCGCAGGCCACGCGCGGTGTCGTGCAGTCCTCGCTGGCCGCGCTGGGCGGCGCCCTCGCGGAGGCCGGGATCGAGGTCGACCTGGAGGCGGCCCGCAAGGCCGTCGCGGCGGCCTGGGAGTAGTCCCGGCCCGCGCGCACGCCCGTGCGCGCGAGCACGCGCACAGGGGCGCCGTCCTTTTCGGACGGCGCCTTTCTTATTTTCCCCACACATTCGGGGACATGATTTCCGCATTATTTATCAGAGCAGCTTCCCGTACTGCTTCTGCCCGCTTTCCCGCGACGTAAACACTAAGATTTCAACAACGGGATCCAACGGAATTCGGGCGGGTTCCCGACGCGTTACGACCCTGTGACGCACTCCACATCGACGGCGTTATACCCCTTTCGCACCGCGCAAATCCCGACATACCGCCGAAGCCTCACGCGCGTACCCACCCGCGCGCGATAACACAGATCAGGGCCGTGCGTAACCCCTTCTCCGGATGCAATCCCAAAAATTGCTCGGTAAATTCAATTCGCATGACCGCCGCACAAGCGCAATTCCAGCTCGACCATCCCGGAGTGGCCGACGGCGCCGCGATCTGGCGTATCGCTCGTGACTCCAAGGTGCTCGACCTCAACTCCTCGTACAGCTATCTGCTGTGGTGCCGGGACTTCGCCGGCACCTCCGTGGTGGCGCGCGACGAGACCGGTGAGGTCGCCGGGTTCGTGACCGGCTACTTCCGTCCCGAGCGCCCGCGGACCCTCGTGGTCTGGCAGGTCGCCGTGGACCACGGCCACCGCGGGCACGGTCTGGCCGGGGCGCTGCTCGACGGCCTGACCGCGAAGGTCAGGGACTCGGGGCGGCAGGTCACGACCGTCGAGACCACCATCACCCCGGACAACACGGCGTCCCAGGCGCTGTTCCTGTCCTACGCGCGCCGGCACGGCGCCGGAGTGGAGCGCCAGGTCCTGTTCGACGCGGGCCTGTTCCCCGACGACGGGCACCTGCCCGAGGAGCTGTACCGCATCGGGCCGCTGGCCTGAGCACCGCCGCACCACCCGCCGACCCCCCGCAACTTCCCTCCCTCAGAGGAGCTTTCGCTGTGACCATCACCCAGCCGGACCTGAGCGTCTTCGAGACCCTTGAGTCGGAGGTGCGCAGCTACTGCCGCGGCTGGCCCACCGTCTTCGACCGGGCCCAGGGCAGCCGCATGTACGACGAGGACGGCCACACGTACCTGGACTTCTTCGCGGGCGCCGGCTCGCTGAACTACGGGCACAACAACCCCGTGCTGAAACGCGCCCTGATCGACTACATCGAGCGGGACGGCGTCACCCACGGGCTCGACATGTCGACCTCGGCGAAGCGCAACTTCCTGGAGACGTTCCAGAACGTCATCCTGCGCCCGCGCGACCTGCCGTACAAGGTCATGTTCCCGGGCCCGACGGGCACCAACGCCGTCGAGTCCGCGCTGAAGCTGGCCCGCAAGGTCAAGGGCCGCGAGTCGATCGTGTCCTTCACCAACGCCTTCCACGGCATGTCGCTCGGCTCGCTCGCCGTCACCGGCAACGCGTTCAAGCGGGCCGGCGCCGGCATCCCGCTGGTGCACGGCACCCCGATGCCGTTCGACAACTACCTGGACGGGCGGACCCCGGACTTCATCTGGTTCGAGCGCCTCCTGGAGGACTCCGGCTCGGGCCTGAACACCCCCGCCGCCGTGATCGTCGAGACGGTGCAGGGCGAGGGCGGCATCAACGTCGCCCGCGCCGAGTGGCTGCGCAAGCTCGCCGACGTGTGCGAGCGCTGGGACATGCTGCTCATCGTCGACGACATCCAGATGGGCTGCGGCCGCACCGGCGCCTTCTTCTCCTTCGAGGAGGCGGGCATCACGCCGGACATCGTGACCGTGTCCAAGTCCATCAGCGGGTACGGGCTCCCCATGTCCCTGTGCCTGTTCAAGCCGGAGCTCGACATCTGGGAGCCGGGCGAGCACAACGGCACGTTCCGCGGCAACAACCCCGCGTTCGTGACGGCCGCCGCCGCGCTGGAGACGTACTGGACCGACGGTCCGGCCATGGAGAAACAGACCCTGGCGCGCGGCGAGCAGATCGAGGAGACCCTCGCCGCACTGCGCGCCGAGTACTCCGACGACATCGTCGAGTACCGCGGCCGCGGCCTGGTCTGGGGCTTCGAGTTCCGCGACAAGGAGCGGGCCAACAAGGTCGCCAGGCGCGCCTTCGAGCTCGGCCTGCTCATCGAGACCTCCGGCCCCGAGGGCGAGGTCGTCAAGCTGCTTCCGGCGCTGACGATCACGCCCGAGGAGCTGGAAGAGGGTCTGCGCACGCTCACCCGGGCCGTGCGCGAGACCGCCTGAGAAGTTCCACGCACCACGAGGAAAGGCAGCAACTCACCGTGATTGTCCGTTCGTTCAAGGAGATCGAGAACACCGACCGGCACGTGAAGTCGGCGTCCGGCACCTGGGAGAGCAAGCGCATCGTCCTCGCCAAGGAGAAGGTCGGCTTCTCCCTGCACGAGACGATCCTCTACGCGGGCACCGAGACCGACATGTGGTACGCCAACCACATCGAAGCGGTGCTGTGCGTGGAGGGCGAGGCCGAGCTCGAGAACCGGGAGACCGGCGAGAAGCACTGGATCGAGCCGGGCACGATGTACCTCCTGAACGGCCACGAGCGCCACACGCTGCGGCCCAAGACCGACTTCCGCTGCGTGTGCGTGTTCAACCCTCCCGTGACCGGACGGGAGGACCATGACGAGAACGGTGTCTACCCGCTGCTGACCGAGCCCGAGGAGGTCTGATCCCGATGACCGTGCTGAACTCCGCCCCTGGCGTCGCCGACCTGTACCCGACCCGCGGGAAGACGGAGGTGGCGACTGCCCGGGTCGACCCCGTCGTCTGGTCGGCGCCGGACGCGCGCGGTCCGATCCGCCAGTCGGACCTGGCGGGCTTCGAGCGCGACGGCTTCCTCGCCATCGACGAGCTGATCGGTCCGGACGAGATCGGGGTCTACCAGGCCGAGCTGGAGCGTCTCGTCAACGACCCGGCGATCAAGGCCGACGAGCGCTCGATCGTGGAGAAGGCCTCGCAGAAGGTGCGGTCGGTCTTCGAGGTCCACAAGATCAGTGAGGTGTTCGCCCGGCTGGTCCGCGACGAGCGCGTCGTGGGCCGGGCCCGGCAGATCCTCGGCTCGGACGTGTACGTCCACCAGTCGCGGATCAACGTCAAGCCCGGCTTCGGGGCGAGCGGCTTCTACTGGCACTCGGACTTCGAGACCTGGCACGCCGAGGACGGTCTGCCGAACATGCGGACGGTGTCCGTCTCCCTCGCCCTGACGGAGAACTACGACACCAACGGCGGGCTCATGATCATGCCCGGCTCGCACAAGACGTTCCTGGGCTGCGCCGGTGAGACGCCCAAGGACAACTACAAGCGGTCCCTGCAGATGCAGGACGCGGGCACCCCGTCCGACGAGGCGCTGACCTCGCTGGCCGACGAGTACGGCATCCGGCTCTTCACCGGCAAGGCCGGCTCGGCGACCTGGTTCGACTGCAACGCGATGCACGGCTCCGGGGACAACATCACGCCGTACCCTCGCTCGAACGTCTTCATCGTGTTCAACAGCGTGGAGAACACAGCGGTGGAACCCTTCGCCGCCCCGGTCCGCCGACCCGAGTTCATTGGAGCGCGGGACTTCACGCCGGTGAAGTAGGCCTTCTGTGGTGCTGCGGTGACGGAGCGGGGCGGGGCCTTCAGGCCCCGCCC
>NZ_JBHYTK010000254.1:0-7158 GCF_042749255.1 Streptomyces sp. NPDC059524
GGGGGGGGGGCGGCCCGCGGGGTTTTTGGGGGGGTGGGGGGGGGTGGGGGGGAAGGGCCCCGGCCCTGGGCCGGCCGGGGGCCGGGCGCAGGGCCGTTTCGCGGGTGCGGTGCCGCTCGTCACTGGTCGTCGGACGGCACGAACCCCAGTTCCTTGAGCATGGGCAGGTAGTTGAAGACGTCGTAGTGCTCGATGATCTTGCCGTCCGCGTCGAAGCGGAGCTCCTCGAGCATGTACCAGGTGACCTTCTTGCCCGTGGGGGCCTTGCCCATGAACTCACCGAGGTGGGTGGCGTCCACGGTGATGCGCAGGATGACGCGGTCGTCCTCGGCGACGGCGCTCTTGACGTCCAGGTGGAGGTCGGGGAAGGCGGCGAGGCCGCCCTTCATCGCACCGATCATCTGCTGGGTGTCGACCTGGCGGTCCTCGGAGTAGTGCCGGATGTCCGGCGCCCAGTGCTCGAGGATGCCGTCCAGCTCCCAGCGGTTCCAGGCGGCGGCGCAGTCGAGGGCGATCTGCTTGTTGCGCTGCTGGACGGTGGGGGCGGCGGGGATCGCCGGCTCGGCCTGTGTGGCGGTCATGTCGGTGGTTCCTCTCAGGGGATCAGGACGTACTTGCCGACCGCGCGGCCGTCGAGGAGCTCGCGCAGGGCGCGGGCCGCGTCGTCGAGCGGGAGGCGGCCGGCGATCTCGGGGCGCAGGACGCCCTGGCCGAGCAGCTCGTACATGGTCGCGAGGTCGGCGGCGAAGTTCTTGCCGGGCTTGACGTAGTACATGCGCATGCGGCGGCCGCCGGTGCGGCCCAGGAGGCGGGCGAGGGCACGGGTGAGGCTGCGGCGCAGGGCGGGCAGGTGGGGGCGGAACCACTGGCCGGGCCGGTAGCCGGCGACGGAGGAGTCGAAGGAGACGAGGGTGCCGCCGGGGGCGAGCATCTTCCAGCTGTCGTCGAGGCCCTTGCCGCCGATGTGGTCGAAGA
The DNA here is from genome assembly GCF_042749255.1 of Streptomyces sp. NPDC059524. Lineage (NCBI taxonomy): Bacteria > Bacillati > Actinomycetota > Actinomycetes > Kitasatosporales > Streptomycetaceae > Streptomyces > Streptomyces sp. NPDC059524. The sequence continues at coordinate 976 of NZ_JBHYTK010000254.1, forward strand.
CGGCGCTGACGCCGTCGGGGGCGAACTGCCGGACGGCGGCGGGCAGGTCGGGGGTGCGGTAGTCGAGGGGTTCGGCGCCCATGTCCCGTACGGCGTCGTGCTTGGCGGGCGACGCGGTGCCGATGACGCGCAGGCCGTGGTGGACGGCGATGCGGGTCAGGACGGAGCCGACGCCGCCGCTGGCGCCGTGGACGAGGACGGTGTCGCCGGGGGCGGCGTCGGTGAGCCGGTGGAGCATCTGCCAGGCGGTGACGCCGTTGGTGACCAGGGCGACGGCCTCGGCGGCGTCGAGGTCCTCGGGCAGGTGGGCCAGGCAGGCGGCGGGGATCTCGGCGTGGGTCTGCCAGCCGCCGTAGCGGGGCATGGCGGCGACGCGGTCGCCGTTCGCGAACCCGGTGACGCCGGCGCCGACCTCGACGATCCGGCCGACGAGGTCGTAGCCGGGGACGAAGGGGAAGCGGGGCGGGAAGGGGTGCAGGTGCTGGAGCATCTGCACCTCGGCGTAGGAGACGCCGGCGGCCTCGACCTCGACGACGACCTTGCCGCGGCCGGCGGTGGGCCGGTCGGTGGCGTGCGTCTCGATGTGCTGCTCGGGCTCGCCGCTGCCGGTCATCCGGACGGCGCGGCCGGTGCGGGCGCGGTGGGTGGTCTCGGTTCCTGCGGGGGCGCTCATGCGGCGGTCCTCGTGGTCTGCGGGGTGAAGGCGTCGGCGTGGTCGGCGGCCCACTGCGCGAAGGTCAGCGCGGGGCGGCCGGTGATCCGCTCCACCGTGTCGACGGGGGTCGGGGGGTGGGCGACGGCGTCGGCGAGGTAGCCGAGGACCATCTCCACGACGGGCGCGGGCATGGCCCGGCCCATCTGTTCGCGGGCCTGGTCGGGGGTGATCTCCTCGAAGGCGACGGGCTGTCCGACGGCGGCGGCGATGGCGGCGACCTGGTCGCGCTGGGTGATGGCCTCGGGGCCGGTGAGCACGTAGGCCTGGCCGGCGTGGCGTTCGTCGTCGAGGAGTGCGGCGGCGGCGACCGCGGCGACGTCCTTCTCGTGGATCAGGACGCGGGGGGCGTCTCCGTAAGGGGCGCGGACGACGCCCTCGGCGCGGACGGAGTGTCCCCACTTCCACAGGACGTTGGTGGCGAACTCGTCGGGGCGTACGAAGGTCCAGGTGAGGCCGGAGGCGCGGACGGCCTCTTCCACGGCGCGGTGGTGTTCGCCGCTGTGGTTGTCGCCGGACTCGTCGAGGACGGACGAGGAGGAGAGCACGACGATGTGCCGGACGCCGGCGTCACGGGCGGCGGCGACGATCTCGCGGGCGGTCTCGGGGACCGGGAAGAGGTAGAGCTTGTCGACGCCGCGCAGGGCGTCGGTGACGCTCGCGGGGTCGGTGAGGTCTCCGGCGCACACCTCGGCCTGTGCGGGCAGTCGGGCCGCGGCGGGATCGCGGGTGAGTGCCCGCACGGTCACGTTCTCGGCGAGGAGCCGGTCCACCACGTGGCGGCCCACGGATCCCGTCGCGCCTGTCACCAGTACTGTCACGCCAGTTCCACCCTCGTCACCCTGGGTCTCAGCTCGGTGAGACGTCTCGGTCGGTCTGTGGTGACAGGGTCGGGGCCCGGTCTGGAGGGATCCCTGAGATCCGCTGGACCGGGCCCCTGACCGGCCGCTGCCGGTTACCGGCTGCCGGCGGCGGCGCGTTCGGCGACGTAGGTGGCGATGCCGTCCAGGACGCGGTGCAGGCCGAACTCGAAGCCGCCGTCGTCGCCGAAACCGGAGCCGGGTTCCTCGAAGACCCCGGACATCCAGACGCGGGTGAGGGTCGGGTAGCGGGTGAAGGGGATCAGACGTTCCAGGACGGGGCCGCTGCGCTCGAACCACTCCTGGTGGCTGAGGCCGGTGCGGCGTTCGTCCTGCAGGGCGTCGGCCTCCTGGACGGTGGCGCCGCGCACGTAGCCGTTGACGAGGTTGACGACGGCGAGCATGTCGGGCTCGGTGAGGCCGGTGGCGGAGACGGCGTGCAGGACGCCGTCCCACACCGCGGTCTCGTGGGGCCCCATGAGCATGCGGGAGCCGAACAGGGCGGGCATCCAGGGATGGCGGCGGGCGATGTCCCTGATGTCGCGCGCGTACAGCTCCAGGGCGGCTCTCCAGTCGCCCTCGACCTCGGACAGGGAGGCTGCCTCCGAGAGGACCTTGTCGAGCATGCAGTTGACGAGTTCGGCGCGTCCGTGGACGTAGGTGTAGAGGGACATGGCCGACACGCCGAGCGGTTCGGCCACTCTTCGCATCGCCAGCGCGTCCAGGCCTTCGGCGTCGGCGACCGCGATCGCGGAGTCGACGATCCGGTCGACGGTCAGTCCCTGCTTGGGTCCCCGCGTGCGGGGAGCCGGTTCCCGATGGTCCCGCCAGAGCAGGGCGAGGGTGCGCGCCGGGTCCGCCGGGCGGTCCTTTCTGGCCATTCTCGTGACGTCCTCTCGCTCCACAACAGAACTCCGTACTATATAAAGGGTTTCCCCTTACGGCATACGGAGTTTATGCCCCCACCCCCCATGAGTCCCAGGAGGCATGAGACTTGACCGCTCCCGTCCCCACCGCCACCACGTCCACCCCCGCCGCCGCGCAGCGCGAGCGGAAGGAGAAGAAGGGCAGGAAGAAGTTCGAACTGAGCCGCAGGGCACGGAAGCTGACCCTGGCCGTCCACGTCGTCACCTCCGTCGGGTGGGTCGGCCTGTCCCTGGGCATGGTCGTCCTCGCCGTCATGGGCTGGACCACCGACGACCCCGCCGTCGCCAAGGGCGTCTACAAGGCGATGTACGTCTTCGACGACACCGCCGTGACCGTGTTCAGCGTGTTCGCCGCGCTCAGCGGGATCCTGCTCTCCTGGGGCACCGCCTGGGGCTTCATGCTGCACTTCTGGATCATCGTGAAGTGGGTCATCACCCTCTTCATGACGGTCTTCGCCTGGTTCGTGATCCACCCGATCGTCACGCAGGCCGCGAAGAACACCGCGGACTCCGCCGGCTCCTCCTCGGGCCCCGGCTGGCCCGGCGACTTCCTCCTGTGGAGCGTGCCGGCCCTGTTCGCCCTGCTCACCGTCGCCGCCGTCGTGTCCGTCTACAAGCCGTGGGGCCGCACGAAGCGGGGCAGGGCCAAGTCGCCCGCCGCACGCCGCAAGAGGGCCGCCGCGAGCGCGGCGTCCTGAACGTCAGCGACCGGGCCCGCCTCTGCGGGCCCGGTCGAACCGCGCGATCCACTCCGGCAGGCTGCCCGCCGTCAGCAGTCCGGTCCCGATCAGCAGGCCGTCGAACCCGGCGTCCAGCAGACCGGCCGCCGTGCGCGGACCGTCGATACCGCTGGCACTGACCGCGCACCCGGTCCCCGTCGCCCGCACCGCCGGCAGCAGGGCCGGACCACGCGTCAGATCGCCCGCACCCCGCTCCCCCGTGGCGATGTCCTTGTTGTTGACGGCGACCACACAGCTCTCGCCGTACGGCACGGCAGCCGCCTCGGCCGCGTCGGCGACCTCCACGAACGGGGTCAGGCCCAGCTCCAGGGCCGCCTCCGTCAGCCGCTCCAGCGTGCCGGCCGCCAGCAGACGAGCCGTCAGCAGCACGGCGGAGGCGCCCAGTTCCCGGCTCCGGCGCAGCTGGCCCCGGCTCGTGACGAAGTCCTTGCGCAGCAACGGCAGCGAGGTCAGCGCCGCGACCTCGGCGAGGAGCGCCTCGGTGCCGCCGAACCAGCGCCCCGTGACCACCGACACACAGGGCGCCCCCGCCGCCTCGTAGGCGGCGACGACCTCGGCGACCGTACGGCCGCCGAGCAGCTCCCGGCCGTCGGCGTCCTGGCGCTTGACCTCCATGACCACCGGGCGGGCCGCCGCGCGCAGCGCGGCCGCGAAGTCCGCGCTCACGCCGCGGCCTCCCCACGCACGCCCCGCTCGCCGCGCCAGGCCCGCACCACCGCGCTCGCCGCCTCGGCGTCCAGCGTGCCGAGCGGGCCCCGGGCCGCGGAGTCCACGTCGATGCCGAGCAGCCGGGGATGGTCGAGGACCGTCTCGAAGTCGTCGCGGTTGTGCGCGCCGATCCCGCCCGCGAGCAGGAACGGCAGCGTGGTGCGTGCCGCGAGGTCGAGCACCGCGGCCGGGTCCGCGCTCAGCCCGGTGCTGCCGATCCGTCCGTCGGCGGCCGCCGTGTCGAACAGCAGGAGGTCGGCGCCCGCCCGCTCGTACGCGGCGACGAGCGGACCCTGGAGGCAGCGCCCTGCCGGGTCCAGGTGCAGCACCTTGACGATCCGCAGTCCGGGCGGCCCGTCCCGGCGCAGCCGGCGCACCAGCGACGGCGGCTGGAACCCGTGCAGTTGGACCCAGGACAGGCCCGCCTCGGACACGACGGACAGCAGCCGGCCCGCGTCTTTGCCGAAGGTGACCAGGACCGGTTCCACCGTGCCGGTGCGGCGGGCGGCGCCCGCCAGCCGCGCCACCTCGTCGGCGGCGAGGTCGTGCGGGCCGCCCGGGACGCCGCACCACAGGCCCACGAGGTCCGCGCCGGCCCCGGCCACCGCGCGCACCTCCGCCTCGGTCGTGGCACCGCACACCTTGACCAGCATCAGGCCGTCACCGTCCGCGCGGCGTCGGCCTCCAGGGACCCGGCGGCGAACGCCGTCGCGTCGCCGGACTCGAACAGCCGCGGGTGCGCGACGCGCAGATCGGCCAGGATCCGCTCGTAGGGCAGATCGTCGAACTCGCCGTGGAAGCGCAGGAACTCCATGTGGCGGCGCCCCTCGGAGTCGAAGGGGTGGTACAGGCTGTCGCCCGTGCCGTCGAAGTCCAGCGGCGCCATCCGGTACAGCCGGCACAGCTTCTTGTTGAACACCGGGGTCGCCTTGACCCAGCGGCCCTCCAGGTGAACGGAGGTCAGTCCGTGCTGGTGGAAGACGTCTCCGCCGACGAGCTCCCTGAGCCGCTCGGAGGCCAGATGGTTGCGGACGTCGGCGAGCACGAGCCGGGCCGGGACGCCGAGCGAGCGCAGACCCGCCGCGAACAGCACCGACTTGTGCAGGCACATCCCGGACCCGGCGCGCACGACCTGGCTGGCGCGCAGTCCCTCGCGCGACAGGTCCGCGCCGTACACCTCGTAGCGGATGCCGTCACGGACCGCGTGGTAGAGCGCGACCGCGGACTCGGTGGGGGTGCCCGGGCCCGAGGGGAGGGCGGCGGCCACGAAGGCACGCACCTCGTCGGACTCGTGGTCGAGGAACTCGGTGGGGCGCAGGGCGTTGGGGTACATGCGGCGTTCTGCTTTCGTCGGGGGCGGCGGGGCCGGCGTCACAGGCCGAGCAGGGCGGCGATGCGGTTGCGCTGGGTCTCGGAGGTCCCCGAGTAGATGGTCCCGGCGACCGCGTTGCGCAGTTCCTTCTCGATGCCGTACTCGGCCATGTAGCCGTTGCCGCCGAAGATCTGCACCGCGGCCAGGGCGGACGCCACGTTGGCCTCGCTGGTGACGAGCTTGGCGATGGCGATGTCCTCGGTGACGTTCTCGCCGGCCGCCATCCGCTCACCGGTGTCGTAGAGCCAGCGCCGGGAGTTCTCGACGCCGATGCGCAGGTCCACGAGGCGGTGGGAGACAGCCTGGTTGGAGCCGATGGGCCGGCCGAACTGGACGCGTTCCTTGGCGTACCGCAGGCAGCGGTCGAGCCGGTGGCGCATCTCGCCGGCGTTCACCACGAACGTCAGCAGGATCTCCCAGCGCATCACGTACTCCATGACGAGGTAGCCGCCGCCGACCCGGCCCAGGACCCGGTCGGCCGGGACGCGGCACCCGTCGAGGAACAGCTCGCACAGCGGGGAGGTGCGCAGGCCCATCTTGGCGATCGGGGCGCCCACGGTCAGCCCCGGTGTGTCGCGCTCGACCAGGAAGGCGGTGTAGCCGAGCGGGCCGGGCCGGTCGCTGGTGCGGGCGTAGACGGTGATGAGGTCGGCCACGGGGCCGTTGCTGACGAAGGACTTGCTGCCGTCGAGCACCCAGCTGTCGCCGTCGCGGCGGGCCCGGGTGCGCATGGCGAGCGCGTCGGAGCCGCTGTCCCGGGGGGTGGGGGGGGTGGGGGGGGGGGCCGGCCACCCCGCGCCTGCGGGCCGGGCGGGGGCCGAGTTGCCGGGCCCGCCCCCGCCCGGCGGGCCCCCCCCCCCCCAGC
>NZ_JBHYTK010000255.1:0-4486 GCF_042749255.1 Streptomyces sp. NPDC059524
CTTTGTACTCACCCTCTCGGGCTTTCCTCCGGGCGCTTCCCTTCGGTCTTGCGTTTCCGACTCTATCAGACCGTTTCACCGGCCGATTTCCTCGGAGGTTTTCCTACTTTTGCCTTCCGGGATTCGCTTTCGCGTTTTCCCTTTCGGCTCGACCGACTTTATCAGAGATTCTGAGGCGGTCTTTCCACCCGCTCGGGGACCGGATCGGGCACGTGAGTGCGCCGCGTTCCCCTCAGGCGGAGCCGTAAACGTACTGGAGCGGGGCGCCCCGATGCAAATCGAGGGGCCCCGCTCCAGACGGTCCGTCAGACCTCGACGACGACCGGGAGGATCATCGGGCGCCGGCGGTAGGTGTCGGAGACCCACTTGCCCAGCGTGCGGCGGATGAGCTGCTGCAGCTGGTGGGGTTCGACGACGCCGTCCTGGGCCGACTTGTCCAGCACTTCCTGGATCCGGGGGATGACGGCGTTGAACGCCGAGTCCTCGATGCCGGAGCCGCGCGCCTGCACCGTGGGACCACTGGTGATCTTGCCGGTGCTGGAGTCGACGACCACGAAGACCGAGATGATGCCCTCGTCCCCGAGGATCTTGCGGTCCTTCAGGGCCGGCTCGCCGACATCGCCGACGGAGAGGCCGTCCACGTAGACGTATCCGGCCTGGACCTTGCCGACGATCTTGGCCTTGCCGCCGACGAGGTCGACGACGACGCCGTCCTCGGCGATGACGATGCGGTCGTGCGGGACACCGGTGAGGGCGCCGAGCTCCGCGTTGGCGCGCAGGTGGCGCCATTCGCCGTGGACCGGCATCAGGTTCTTCGGCTTGCAGATGTTGTAGAAGTACAGCAGCTCGCCTGCCGAGGCGTGGCCCGAGACGTGGACCTTGGCGTTGCCCTTGTGGACGACGTTCGCGCCCCAGCGGGTCAGGCCGTTGATCACGCGGTAGACGGCGTTCTCGTTGCCGGGGATCAGCGACGACGCCAGGATCACCGTGTCGCCGGAGACGATGCGGATCTGGTGGTCGCGGTTGGCCATGCGCGAGAGCGCGGCCATCGGCTCGCCCTGGGAGCCCGTGCAGACGAGGACGACCTCGTCGTCCGGGAGGTCGTCGAGCGTCTTCACGTCGACGACGAGCCCGGCCGGGACCTTCAGGTAACCGAGGTCGCGGGCGATGCCCATGTTGCGGACCATCGAGCGGCCGACGAACGCGACGCGGCGGCCGTACTCGTGCGCCGCGTCCAGGACCTGCTGGATGCGGTGCACGTGGCTGGCGAACGAGGCGACGATGATGCGCTTGCGGGCCGAGGCGAAGACGCCGCGGATCACGTTCGAGATGTCGCGCTCGGGCGGGACGAAGCCCGGGACCTCGGCGTTCGTCGAGTCGGTGAGGAGCAGGTCGATGCCCTCCTCGCCGAGCCGCGCGAACGTGGGCAGGTCGGTCAGGCGACGGTCCAGCGGGAGCTGGTCCATCTTGAAGTCACCCGTGTGCACCACCATGCCGGCGGGCGTGCGGATGGCGACGGCCAGCGCGTCCGGGATCGAGTGGTTGACCGCGATGAACTCGCAGTCGAACGGGCCGAGCCGCTCGCGGTCGCCCTCGGCGACCTCCAGCGTGTACGGGCGGATCCGGTGCTCCTGGAGCTTCGCCTCGATCAGGGCGAGGGTCAGCTTGGAGCCGATCAGCGGGATGTCCGGCTTCTCGCGCAGCAGGTACGGGACAGCACCGATGTGGTCCTCGTGCCCGTGCGTGAGGACGATGCCCTCGATGTCGTCGAGGCGGTCCCTGATGGACGTGAAGTCCGGCAGGATCAGGTCGATTCCGGGCTGCTCCTCCTCGGGGAAGAGCACTCCGCAGTCGACGATCAGCAGACGGCCGTCGAACTCGAAGACGGTCATGTTGCGGCCGATCTCGCCGAGGCCGCCGAGCGGGGTGACGCGCAGGCCGCCCTTCGGGAGCTTCGGCGGGGCGCCGAGTTCAGGATGCGGATGACTCAAAAGACTCTCCTCACCACGCACGCCACGTACCTGTCGGGCACGTGGCGCGCGTGACGTTCGTGCAGTTAGCAGTTGTCTTGGTAACTCTTCGGTCTTGCTCTTCTTGTGTTGTTCAGTTGTGAAGCTTTGCCAAGTCTGTTGTCAGAGCTGTACCCCGCCGGCGGCAAGATCGATCTTGAGCTGGGCGGTCTCCTCGGCGGTCAGCTCGACGAGGGGGAGGCGCAGCGGTCCGGCCGGCAGGCCCTGGAGGTCGAGAGCGGCCTTCGTGGTGATGACGCCCTGCGTGCGGAACATGCCGGTGAAGACGGGGAGCAGCTTCTGGTGGATCTCCGTCGCCTTGTGTACGTCACCCGACAGGTACGCGTCGAGCATGGCGCGCAGGTCGGGGGCGACGAGGTGGCCGACGACGGAGACGAAGCCGCAGGCGCCGACGGACAGGAGTGGCAGGTTGAGCATGTCGTCGCCGGAGTACCAGGCGAGGCCGGAGCGGGCGATGGCCCAGCTGGCGCGGCCGAGGTCGCCCTTGGCGTCCTTGTTGGCGACGATGCGCGGGTGCTCGGCGAGGCGGACGATCGTGTCCGTGTTGATCGGCACACCGCTGCGGCCCGGAATGTCGTACAGCATCACGGGCAGTTCGGTCGCGTCGGCGATCGCCGTGAAGTGGCGGTACAGGCCCTCCTGCGGGGGCTTGTTGTAGTACGGCGTGACCGTGAGGAGTCCGTGGGCGCCGGCCTGCTGGGCGGCGCCGGCGAGCTCGATGCTGTGGTGCGTGTCGTTCGTGCCGACGCCGGCGACGACGTGGGCGCGGTCACCGACCGCCTCGACCACGGCTCGTACGAGATCCGATTTCTCCGCGTCGCTGGTGGTCGGGGACTCGCCCGTGGTGCCGTTGACGATCAGGCCGTCGTTGCCTGCGTCCACCAGGTGGGCGGCGAGCCGCTGCGCGCCGTCGAGGTCGAGTGCGCCGTCCGCCGTGAAGGGCGTGACCATGGCGGTGAGGACCCTCCCGAAGGGGGTCTGCGGAGTCGAGGTCGGAGCCATGGGTAACACGCTACTCGCTGCTCAGCACCGGGTCCCCCCTCGGGGGCGGCGACAACTCACGACAAAGTGGGATCCCGGCACTGCCTGCTCGGGGGTTCAGGCAGTACCGGGTCCGTTTGATCAGGCTAGATGAACTTTACGAAATGCCGCAATACGGACACTTCGCGCGGATGATCCGCACATCTGTACCGCTCGAGCTCACGGCGCGGAGCGGTGGGTTCCGCCGGCGGATCCGAGGCCGATCCGTGGCCGATCTGCGGCGATCCCCGGTGATCTCCGTTCATCCCCGGCGGTCTCTGGTGATCTCCGTGGATCTCCGGCGAAGAAGAGTGAACTTCAGAGAAATCGGGGAAACAGGGCACCTTTCGGGGCGTTCGAGCGTCTGTGTAGGTGCACACCGTGCGTTCGACACCTTCGTTCGACCGTCCTTCGACCTCCTGAGGAGAAGCACCGCCCATGTTTCGTCGGCGCGAGCCTGTTCCGTTCGCCTTCGTCGCTGAAGCCGACAAGTTCCGCAGCAACGTCACGCCGCCCGCGCGTGAACGCCTCACCTTCGGGCAGTTCGCCGGGCGCGCCCTGGTGGGACTGACCGTCGTCGGCGGGCTCGTCGCCTCCCTGATGTTCGGCATGCCGGCCCTGTCGCAGGACCAGGCTCCGGGGCACACGCAGACGTCGGAGGCGTCGGACGGGCGCTGACACCGACGCTCGTACGGCCCCCTGAGGTGGAAGGCCGGAGCACGCGTAGGTAGCCTCACCGGGCACAGAGCCCATCCAGCGTGGAGCGAGTGAGGACCAGTCGTGCCCCTGCCCTTTCTGACGGCCGACCGTGCTTTCGAGGAGGCCGCGGCGGACACCGCGCTGCCCTTCGACGACCGGGACCAGTGGCGTCGCCCCTACCGACCGGGGCCGTACCGGGTGGCCGCTTCCGCCCTGTTGCTGCTGCTCGCCTCGTACGTGCTGGTCGCCGCGGTGATCATCGCCGCGGCCGGGGACGTCACGGCGGCCTCGCTCTGCGGCGCGCTCGCCGTGCTCATCATCGCGGCGGCCCTGCGCCTGCTGCGCATGGGCACCTGGGTGAGCGCGCGCGGCGTACGCCACGTCGCCTTCCTCCGCACCCAGACCGCCCCGTGGAACGCGGTGGTGACCGTCCGTACGGTGCAGCAGCCGGTGCGCTGGCTCGGGCTGCCCCGCACGGTCCAGGGGCAGGCGCTGGTCCTCGTACGGCGGGACCGGCAGGGGGAGCAGGCGACGCTGCTGACTAGTCACAACGGTGACTTCCTGGGGCGCTCCACCGCGTTCGAGCGGGCCGCCGACAGTGTCGAGGTGTGGGCCGAGGAGTACCGGCCGCAGCGCTGACGGGCGCGCAGACATGGGAGGGTGGGCGCGGCCGGCCCGCGGGGGGCCCCGCCCCCGCGCGGGGTGGCCCGCGGCGGGGGGGCCCGGGGGGGGGGACA
>NZ_JBHYTK010000255.1:4496-7122 GCF_042749255.1 Streptomyces sp. NPDC059524
CGTGCGGCCCCTCTCGCGTGCGGTCAGGCCTCGACCGTGCGGCCCGCCTGGAGGGCGATCGCGCGCTGCATCGCCTTGCGGGCGCGCGGGGTGTCCCTCGCGTCCTTGTAGGCGACGGCCAAGCGGAACCAGCAGCGCCAGTCCCCCGGCGTGTCCTCCGTCTCGGCCTTGCGGCGGGCGAAGACCTCGTCGGCGGAGTCGCGGTCGATGCGGCCGTACTGGTCGCGCCGCAGCTCGTCGACGGGCAGTCCGCCCTCCGCCTCCAGGAGTTCGGCCAGATGGTTGGCCTTCTGGACGAACCGGGTGTTCGCCCACAGGAACCACAGGCCGATCACCGGGAGGATCAGCACCGCGACGCCGAAGGTGATCGTCAGCGCGGTGCCCTGGCGGATGAGCATGACGCCGCGGTCGCCGGCCAGGACGAAGTAGACGACCAGGACGGCGGCCGTCACGGCATAGGTGATCTTCGCGCGCATCGCCGTGGGTCAGCCGTTCAGGTCGAGGAAGTGTTCCAGGCCGAAGGTGAGGCCCGGGGTCGTCACGACCTTGCGCGCACCCAGAAGGATGCCCGGCATGAAGCTGCTGTGGTGCAGCGAGTCGTGGCGGATGGTCAGCGTCTCCCCCTCGCCGCCCAGGAGGACCTCCTGATGGGCCAGGAGGCCGCGCAGACGCACCGAGTGGACCGGGATGCCGTCCACGTCCGCGCCGCGCGCTCCGCCGAGGGCCGTGGCCGTCGCGTCGGGCTGCGGCGCGCTGCCGGCCTTCTCGCGGGCGGCCGCGATGAGCTGCGCCGTGCGGGCGGCCGTGCCCGAGGGGGCGTCGACCTTCTTCGGGTGGTGCAGCTCGATGACCTCGACGGACTCGAAGTACGGAGCGGCGGCCTCGGCGAACTTCATGGTGAGGACGGCGCCGATGGAGAAGTTCGGCGCGATGAGCACACCGGTGGACGGGGAGTCCGCGAGCCACTGGTTCAGCTGCGCGAGGCGGTCCTCGGTCCAGCCCGTCGTGCCGACGACGCCGTGGATCCCGTGGCGCACGCAGAACTCCAGGTTCCGCATGACCGAGTCGGGCGTCGTCAGTTCGACCGCGACCTGGGCGCCGGACTCCGTGAGGGTCTCCAGCTTGTCGCCGCGGCCGAGGGCGGCCACGAGCTCCATGTCCTCGGCGGCCTCGACGGCCCGGACCGCCTCGGAGCCGATGCGGCCGTTGGCCCCGAGGACCGCCACGCGCAGCTTGCTCATGTTCTCCCAGTTCCTTCTGTCAGTGCGGGTGTTACGCGACCGCTTCGTGCAGACGGGCGGTCTGCTTGTCCTTGAGCGGGCCGATGACCGACAGGGACGGACGCTGTCCCAGGATCTCCCGGGCCACCTCGCGCACCTCGTCGGGGGTCACCGCGGCGATCCGCTCCAGCATGTCGGAGACGGACATCTGCTCGCCCCAGCACAGCTCGCTCTTGCCGATGCGGTTCATGAGCGCGCCGGTGTCCTCCAGGCCGAGGACCGTGGAGCCGGAGAGCTGGCCGATGGCGCGAGTGATCTCGTCGTCGCTCAGGCCCTCCCGCGCGACCAGGTCGAGCTCGTCGCGGCAGATCTGCAGGACGTCGTGCACCTGGTTGGGCCGGCAGCCCGCGTACACGCCGAACAGGCCGCAGTCGGCGAAGGCCGAGGTGTAGGAGTACACGCTGTAGGCCAGGCCGCGCTTCTCGCGGACCTCCTGGAAGAGGCGGGAGGACATGCCGCCGCCCAGTGCCGTGTTGAGCACGCCCATGGCCCAGCGGCGGTCGTCGGTGCGGGCGAGGCCCGGCATGCCGAGGATGACGTGGGCCTGCTCGGTCTTGCGGCCGAGGACGTCGACGCGGCCGGCGGCGCGCAGGCTCTTGCTGCCGGTGCGGGGGCCGACGGGGAGCGCGGTGGCGTCGCCGAGGGCGCCCGCCTTGTCGAAGGCGGCACGGACCTGGCGGACCACCTTGTTGTGGTCGACGTTGCCCGCGGCCGCGACGACGAGGTGCGTCGGGTCGTAGTGCTTCTTGTAGAAGCGGCTGATCTGGCCGCGGCTGAGCGCGTTGATCGTGTCGACCGTGCCGAGGACCGGGCGGCCCAGCGGAGTGTCGCCGAGCATGGTGTGCGCGAACAGGTCGTGCACGCAGTCGCCCGGGTCGTCCTCGGTCATCGCGATCTCTTCGAGGATGACGCCGCGCTCGGCGTCGACGTCGGCCTCCTCGATGAGGGATCCGGTCAGCATGTCGCAGACGACGTCTATGGCGAGCGGCAGGTCGGTGTCGAGCACGCGCGCGTAGTAGCACGTGTACTCCTTCGCCGTGAAGGCGTTCATCTCGCCGCCGACCGCGTCGATCGCGGCGGAGATGTCGAGGGCGCTGCGCTTGTGCGTGCCCTTGAAGAGGAGGTGCTCCAGGTAGTGCGTCGCGCCGTTCAGGGTCGGCGTCTCGTCACGGGAGCCCACGTGGGCCCAGATGCCGAAGGTCGCCGAGCGGACGGAGGGCAGGGTCTCGGTGACGATGCGCAGGCCGCTGGGGAGCGTGGTCCTGCGGACCGTACCGATGCCGTTCTCGCCCTTGATCAGGGTTTGGGTACGGGCGACGGCCCGCGCCTCCGAGGAGGTGCGGGCC
>NZ_JBHYTK010000256.1:0-7084 GCF_042749255.1 Streptomyces sp. NPDC059524
GGAGGAGAGATCCTCCGGGCCCGCCCCTTCGCACGGTCGGCAGCTGCTCACACCTCGTGGGCCTGCGCCAGCATCCGGTCGACGACGCGCGCCGCCGCGTGCCCGTCGTCCAGGTCGCAGAACAGCCGCCGGAACCGCTGCGAGCGCTCCCGGTGCGCGGCCGCCACCGCGTCGATGTCCCGCACCGCCGACACCAGCTCCCGCGAGGTGCGGATCAGCGGCCCCGGCGCGTCCGCCTCGAAGTCGAAGTAGAAGCCGCGCAGCGTGTCCCGGTAGTGCTCCAGGTCGTACGTGAAGAACAGCATCGGGCGGCCCAGGTGCGCGTAGTCGAACATCACGGACGAGTAGTCGGTGATCAGCAGGTCCGCCGCCAGGTAGAGGTCCGCGATGTCGGGGTACTCCGACACGTCGACGACGAAGCCGTCGCCCGCGCCCGGCACCTGGTCCACCACGTTCGAGTGACGCCGGACCAGCAGCACGTGGTCCGCGCCGAGCCGCCGCCTCGCGTCGTCGACGTCGATCCGCAGCGAGAACTTGAACTGGCCGCGCCGGTGCGCCAGATCGTCCCGCCACGTCGGCGCGTACAGGACGGCCTTCTTGTCGGGCGGCACCCCGAGCCGCTTCCTGATCTCCGCCGCGCGCTGCTCCCGGTCGGGCGCGTACAGGTAGTCGTTGCGCGGGTAGCCGGTCTCCAGGATCTCGCCGGTGTAGCCCATGGCCCGCTCCAGGATCGGGGTGCTGAAGCGGTTGGCCGAGACGAGCAGGCTCCAGTTGCGGGACTCCTGGCGCAGCCGCTCGTGGTACTCGGGGTCGAACTTCGGGGCCTCGATGTCCAGGCCGATCTTCTTCAGCATCGTGCCGTGCCAGGTCTGCAGCACGACCTGGCCGGGGCGCCGCTCCAGCCAGTGCGGCAGGTGCGCGTTGGTGACGATGTAGCGGGAGCGGGCCAGGGCCTCGTACCACTCGGTGCCCCAGAACCTGATCTTCCGTGCGGTGGGCGGCAGTTCGACCTGCCCGTCGCGGACCAGCCACAGGTGCTCGACGTCCGTGCCCCGGCGCAGGAGTTCCTCGTGGAGGGCGCGCGGGCTGTCCGAGTACTGCTTGCCGTTGTAGCTGATGTAGAGGACGGCGTCGCGCAGCGGCTCGCTCCGGCCGGCCCCGTAGACGTCCCGCCGCAGCCGTTCCTGGCGGTACGGGCCCCGTTCCAGCACGGTGAGGTCGGAGGGGCAGTCGAGCTGCGGGAAGTCGTGCCAGCGGGCCTCGAAGGCGTACCGGCGGCCGGCGTGCGTGCCGTGGACGGGGAAGCGGGGGACGGCGAGCCGGTCGATGGTGAACGGGATGTCCGTGACGCCGCCGCGCGCTTCGGGATCCGGGCGGCGCAGGAAGAAGTTCCAACGGCCGCTCCTGAGCGGGAGCCTGCCGTCCGGCCCGGACATCGTCGCCGGGGTGAACTCGGCGCAGAAGGTCCCGTCCGGGAACGCGTCGAGCGGCACCGTCTTCTCGTCGAAGCGGTCCCGCGCCCTCACCACCAGCACCGCGCCGTCGAGCCCGGCCGGCGTCGCCCCCTGAAGGAGGTACCGCCCGTCGCTCCAGCGGACGTCGGTGAGCCGCGCCTGCAAGGGCCGGCCGGAGAACTTGAGATAGCCGTTGGCGCCTGCCAGCAGGGCCAGTTCGTGGCGTGGGGCCCGGGCGCCGAGCGAGGCGGGCAGCGGGATCTGGAGGTCCTCGACGCCGTCCCGGACGACGGTGGCGAACCGCCGGTCCGGGCCGTTCGGGGCGGTGAACTCCAGCTCCGTGCTCCAGTCGCGGCGCGCGCCCTGCACGGTGTCGGCGCCGCGCGCGGTGGCGTCCT
This sequence comes from Streptomyces sp. NPDC059524, assembly GCF_042749255.1. Lineage (NCBI taxonomy): Bacteria > Bacillati > Actinomycetota > Actinomycetes > Kitasatosporales > Streptomycetaceae > Streptomyces > Streptomyces sp. NPDC059524. Next base: position 1,853 of record NZ_JBHYTK010000256.1, read on the forward strand.
CCGGGACGCTCCCGGGGGCGTCCTCCGCCGGGTCCTGCCGGCCGGGCAGCAGGGCCACGTCCCGGAGCGGCACGTGCACAGTGAACGGGGTGACGCCGTCCACGGCGGGGGACAGGTCCAGCGGGTAGCGGTGGCGTTCGCCGGTGCGGCGGTTGAGGACGGACAGCGCGCCCTGTTCGCCGGGCCGCAGCGGAACCCGTATCGCGCCGGATATCCGCACCCGGTCGCCGTCCGCCGCGAAGCCGGTGACCAGCGCCCTGACCCGCTCCACGCGCAGGTTCAGGCCGCCCTTCACGACGGACGGCACCAGCCGGTACGAGCTGTCGAGCCACTGGTAGGGCGGGTGGCCCGCCCGGGTGGGGCCCTTGGCCTGGACGGCCCGCTTGCGCACCAGGCCGCCCGAGACGATGCCGATGCCGGCCCGCCAGGTGCCCTCCTGCCAGCCGTGCCGGCCGCGCAGCCGGTTCAGGTCCAGGTCGGCCTCCCAGCCGGCCCAGTCGTAGCAGTAGTGCTTCTGCCGGGACAGCGACGTCGCCTCGGGCCGGTACGTGTTGCGCAGCGGGGTCACGATCGTGCGGCGGCTGCCCCGCTTGCGCAGCACGAGGACCTTGAGGGCGCTGTGCCGCGTGGGCTGTTCCATGCGGCTGATCCAGGCGTGCCCCTCCAGACGGAGCCGGCCCGCGCGGAACGAGAGGTCCTGGAGCGGGGCGTGCGGCGTGAGTTCGGGATCGATCCGCCGGGCCCGCCTCGGCAGCGGGGGCGTGAGCGACCGGAGCGCCGGGAACTCGGCGTACTTGCGCAGCAGGCCCCTGATCTCGATGCCGTCGCCGCGCCGCTCGGACCGCAGCTGGTCGAGGAGCTCGGCGAGCGCGTGCCGGCGGACCAGGAGCCACTTGATCCGGGCCGGTGCGGGCAGCGCCATGACGACGGCGGGGTCGACCTGGTCCAGGTAGCCGTTGACGACACGCAGGAACTCGGCGTGGAACGCGCCGTCCGCGTCGGCCAGGACGTTCATGAAGATGCGCAGGTCGCCGGTGAGCACGGTGTGGTCGTACGCGTTCTTCAGTTCGGCGGCGCGCGGGTCCGGGTGGGAGCCGAAGAAGCGGCTCACGGACTCGACGGCGGCGGTGCGGTCGCGGACCGACTTCGGTTCGGTGCGCCGCTGGGTGATGGACGGCGCCGCCTCGCCCTCGCGCAGCCGCCAGTAGTAGGTCGGCTCGCTGATCACGTCGACGGCCCCGGCGAGGAACTGGGCGGGCAGGATCACCGGCACGTCCTCGTAGAGCACGCCCTCGGGGAAGGCGAGCGCGTGCCGCTCCCAGAAGGCGCGCCGGAACACCTTGTTGCACGCGATGCGGTCGTTCAGGAGCCGCCGGTCCCGGGTCACATGGGTGCCGCGCACCGCGCCGCCGGACAGGATGCGGTGCATCGGCGACTGCCACACCTTGGTGCTGTTCACGTGCTGTACGTTGCCCGTCACGAAGTCCGAGCCGCTGGCGTCCAGGCTCGCGATCATCAGCCGGTACGCGTCGGGCGGGACCATGTCGTCGCTGTCGACGAACGCCACGAACTCGGCGGAGCCGGACAGGTGCCGCAGCCCCGTGTTGCGGGCCGCGCCGAGTCCGCCGTTCTCCCTCCTGACCAGGACGAAGCGGGGGTCGCGGGCCGCGTAGGCCGCCGCGATGTCCGCCGAGCCGTCCGGGGACCCGTCGTCGACCATGACGACCTCGATGTCCTCGAAGGTCTGCGCCGCGAGGGAGTCCAGGCACGCGGGCAGGTACCGCTCGACGTCGTAGATCGGCACGACGATGCTGAGGCGGGGAGCCACGGGGACCACTCCTTTCCGTCGGTCGGGCAGGTCAGGCGGTGCCGGTCCGCTCGGCAAGAGCCGCCACCTCGGCCGGGGACGGCGCGCGCCGCCGCTCCTCGTACGGGACGAACGGGAGCAGTTCGCGCTCGCCGAGGAACACCCGGCGCACGACGCGCTCGGCGGCCCGCCCGTCGTCGAACGCGCAGAACCGGCGCCGGAACGCGGCCCGCAGCGCGGTCGCGGCACCGTCGTGCCAGCCGTCGGAGCGCAGCAGCTCCACCAGCGCGTCCTCGCTCCGGACGACGGCGCCCGGCGGCTCGGCGGTCAGGTCGAAGTACGTGCCGCGCACCGCCGAGTACACGTCCCAGTCGTCGGCCAGGATCACGATGGGCCGGTCCAGGAGGGCGTAGTCGAACATCGCCGACGAGTAGTCCGTGATCAGGGCGTCCGCGGCGAGGTACAGCTCCTCGACGCGCGGGTGCGCGGAGACGTCCAGGACGCGGCCGCTCGCCCGCGCCCCGTCGAGCCGTTCGGACCCGGCGTAGAAGTAGTGGCCGCGGACCAGGAGCGTGACGTCGGGCCCGAGTTCGGCGGCGACGCGGGCGAGGTCGAGACGCGGCACGAACTCGCTCTGGTACTCGCGGTGCGTCGGCAGGTGGAGCAGGACGGTCGCGTCGTCGCGCAGGCCCAGCTCCCGGCGCGCCCGGCGGACGTCGGCGGCCGTCGCGTTCACCAGCACGTCGTTGCGCGGGTAGCCGGTCTCCAGGGACGTGTAGGAGGCGGGGTAGACGCGCTCCCAGACGGCCGTGGAGTAGCGGTTGGAGCTGAGGCTGTAGTCCCAGCGGTCGCAGCGGGCCAGGAGCCGGTCGAAGTCCATACGGGTCGACGCGGGGTACTTGCGCTGGTCCAGGCCCATCGTCTTGAGCGGGGTGCCGTGGTGGGTCTGGAGGTGGATCTGGCCGGGGCGCTTCACGACCGCGTCCGCGAAGTTCACGTTGTTGACGAGGTACGTGGCGCGGGCCAGCGCCGACCAGTACGCGCGGGAGCCGACCTCGACGTGCTCCACGCCCCGCGGCACCCGCCCGGCGTGCTCCGCGCGCACCGCCCACACGCGGCGCACGTGCGGGGCGAGCCGGGCGAGTTCGGCGTCGATCGCGGCCGGGTTGCAGGCGACGCCACGGCCCCAGTACGCGGAGAAGACCGCCAGGTTCTCGTCGAGCGGGGCGTGCAGCCGGGCCCGGTAGTACGCGCTCATGGCGCCCCGCCCGGAGTGCCGGGCGGCGCCGCGGGCCCGCCGCCGGACCGAGGCGCGGGCCTTGACCGCGAGGCCCGCCCCGGCGAGGGCGGCGTAGGAACCGCGGGCCAGGAGCGCGTACTTGTAGCGGGCGGACCCCGGGGGCGGGGTGAAGCCGGCGGGGCGGCGGGCCGCGTAGTCGGCGGCGGCGCGGTGGAAGAACTCGGCGCGGGCGTCCGGCGGCAGCCGGCCCGGCCGCTCCAGGATCGTCAGATAGTGGTCGGCCATCTTGCGGAACAGCGCGGGCCGCCAGACGGCGAGGCCGGGCCGCGCGTCGAGGAACGCGAAGAGGCGCTCGTACTGGTCGAACACGTCGAAGTGGCGGCGGCTGACGGTGCCCAGGATGTTGCCGCCCGTGCGGTGCTGGCGGTACTCGACGCAGACGCGGTCCAGCAGGGCGATCCCCCGCGCGGATATCAGCGCGCCGAACGTCCACGGCGCGTCCTCGTAGAAGCCGGGCGGGAAGCGGAGTCCGGCGCGCTCCACGAAGTCCCGGCGGTAGGCCTTGTTCCACACGATCTGCAGGAGGTCCAGCAGCTCGGGCCGGTCGGCGAGGCCCAGCACGGTGCGCGGGTCGGGCAGGCGCAGCAGGTGCGCGAGCTGGTTGCGCCGGCGGCGGCCGTCCCAGTACGTGCGCGCGTAGTCGTAGATCAGCACGTCGGGGTCGGCGGTCTCGGCGAGCCGGTCGGCGACGGCGCGCAGCGACCCCGGGGTGAGCGTGTCGTCGCTGTCGAGGAAGAGGACGTAGTCGCCGCGCGCCCGCTCCAGACCGGCGTTGCGGGCGAGGCCCAGGCCCACGTTCTCCGGCAGGTGGACGGCGCGCACCCGCTCGTCCCGCGCCACGTACGCGTCGAGGAGCTCGCCCGAGCCGTCCGGCGAGCAGTCGTCGACGGCGATCACCTCGAAGTCCGTGAAGTCCTGCCCGAGGACCGAGTCGAGGCATTCGGAAAGATAGGACTGAACACGATAGACCGGAACAACTAGCGTGAATCTGGTCATTCGACAACCCTAAGCCGCTCAACGCGCGCTGCCACGCGCGACGGTGACGGTCGTGACGCACTGGCGATATGACACAGTCGCACACATCGGTCACCACGGAAGGGAGACGCATGGACTGGCTCGTCACGGGCGGGGCCGGATACATCGGCGCGCATGTCGTCCGCGCGCTGCGCGCCGGCGGACAGGACGTCGTCGTCTACGACGACCTGTCGACGGGCCTGCGCGACCGCGTCCCCGGCGACGTGCCCCTGGTGGTCGGCAGCGTCCTGGACGGTCCGCTCCTCGCCGCCACCCTGCGCGAGCACGCCGTCGGCGGGGTCGTGCACATCGCGGGCAAGAAGCGGGTCGCCGAGTCGGTCGAGCGGCCGCTGCACTACTACCGGGAGAACGTCACCGGGCTCCAGGTCCTGCTGGAGTCGATGGCCGGGGCCGGCGTCGACCGCCTCGTCTTCTCCTCGTCGGCCGCGGTCTACGGGATGCCCGACGTCGACCTCGTCACCGAGGACACCGCCTGCCGGCCGATCAGCCCGTACGGCGAGACCAAGCTCGCGGGGGAGTGGCTGATCGCCGCGGCCGCCCGCGCCCACGGACTGCGGGCCGCGTCGCTGCGCTACTTCAACGTCGCGGGCGCCGCCGCCCCGGAGCTCGCCGACACCGGCGTGTTCAACCTGATCCCGATGGTCTTCGAGAAGCTGGAGGCCGGCGCCCCGCCGCTGATCTTCGGCGACGACTACGCCACCCCCGACGGCACCTGCGTGCGCGACTACATTCACGTCGAGGACATCGCCTCCGCGCACCTGGCCGCCGCCCGCCGCCTGGCGGACGCCGCCGAGGGCACCGCGCTCACCCTGAACATCGGCCGCGGCGAGGGCGCTTCCGTGCGCGAGATGGTGGACCGCATCCTCAAGGTCACCGGCCGGGAGTCCGTCTCCGCCGAGGTCACCGCGCGCCGCCCCGGCGATCCCGCCCGGGTCGTGGCCGCCGCCGACCGCATCCGCGCCGAGCTCGGCTGGAGCGCCCGGCACGGCATCGACGAGATGATCGACTCCGCCTGGCGCGGCCGACGGCGCGCGCACGCCTGACGGGACGACGAAAAGGGGGCGGGCCGGCCCGAGCGTCTGCTCGGACC
>NZ_JBHYTK010000257.1:0-5551 GCF_042749255.1 Streptomyces sp. NPDC059524
GGCGGGGGGGGGGGGCGCGCGCGGCCCCCCGGCCGGGCCGCCGTCCTCGAACCGCGACGCGATCGACCGGAGCTATCTGCGCGAGCACGGCGGGCGGAGCGTCGAGGAGACGGTGGAGCTGCTGGCCGAGAACCTGGCGGACTACCGCGCGGTCGTGCACCGCTGTGGCGCCGCGGAGCTGCCCCTCCTGATCATGCGGCTGCTGGCCGAGCGGGGTCCGGAGTCGGTGCTGGTCCCGCCGGGGCTCCCGCCGGAGTGGATGTCGGCGGCCGGCCCGCCGCGCGTCCACGACCGGGCCGTCAGCACCCCGGCGGAACTGGACCGCGTGGAGAGCGTCGTGACGGGGTGCGCGGTCGCGATCGCCGAGACCGGCACGATCGTCCTGGACGGCTCCCCCGACCAGGGACGGCGCCGTATCACCCTGATCCCCGACCACCACATCTGCGTGGTCCGCGTCCCCGACCAGGTCGTGTCCTCGGTGCCGCGGGCACTGGAACGGCTCGATCCGTCGCGCCCGCTGACGTGGATCTCGGGCCCGTCCGCGACCAGCGACATCGAGCTCGACCGGGTCGAGGGGGTGCACGGTCCGCGCACCCTGGAGGTGGTGCTGGTGAGCGGGGAGTGAGGGTCCCGGTTAGCGTGAGTCCATGATCCGGTTCGATCAGGTCACCAAGCGGTACGCGGACGGCACGACGGCGGTGGACGACCTCTCCTTCGAGGTCGCCGAGGGCGAACTGGTCACGCTCGTGGGCCCGTCCGGCTGCGGCAAGACGACCACGATGATGATGGTCAACCGGCTCATCGAGCCCACGTCCGGCCGCATCTTCGTCGACGGCGAGGACATCGCGACGATCGACCCGGTGCGGCTGCGCCGCCGCATCGGGTACGTCATCCAGCAGGTCGGCCTGTTCCCGCACCGCACGATCCTCGACAACACGGCGACCGTCCCGGCCCTGATCGGCTGGAAGAAGCCGAAGGCCCGGGCCCGCGCCGCCGAGCTGCTCGATCTGGTGGGCCTGGACCCGAAGACGTACGGCGGCCGGTACCCGGAGCAGTTGTCGGGCGGCCAGCGGCAGCGGGTGGGGGTGGCGCGGGCACTGGCCGCCGATCCGCCGGTGCTGCTGATGGACGAGCCGTTCGGCGCTGTCGACCCGGTGGTGCGCGAGCAGTTGCAGGACGAGTTCCTGCGGATGCAGGCGGCGGTCCGCAAGACGGTGCTGCTCGTCACGCACGACATCGAGGAGGCCGTGCGGCTCGGCGACCGGATCGCGGTGTACGGGCAAGGGCGCATCGAACAGTTCGACACGCCGGGTGCGGTGCTCGGGAAACCCGCGACGCCGTACGTCGCCGAGTTCGTCGGCGCCGACCGGGGGCTGAAGCGGCTGTCGGTGACCGCGATCGAGGCGGCCGATCTGGAGCAGCCCGCGGTGGTCGGGATCGACGAGTCGGCGGCGCAGGCCGCCGCCCGGCTGCGGCAGGAGGGCGCGCGCTGGGCCGTGGTCCTGGACGGGCAGGGCGATCTGCACGGCTGGGTCGGCGTCGACGAGGTGGCCCTGGCGGGCGCGGGCGGCAGGGTGGGCGAGCTGGCGCACCGCATGAACGCGTGGGTTCCGGTCGGGGCGCCGCTCAAGCAGGCGTTCGGTGTGATGCTGCAGCACGACGCGGGCTGGGTCGCGGTCCTCGACGGCTCCCGCTTCCTCGGCGTGCTGACACCTGCGAAGCTGCACGAGGCGCTGCGGCGGTCGGTGGACGCGGACGCGCTGGGCGTGGGGCGCGACGAGGTCGACTTCGACTCGGTCGCGGACGCGTGAGACGGCCTGCGCGGCAGCCGGCACAACCCTGAAGTCTCACCCTAAAGTTCACCTTGAGGGTGAGCGGTCGGTGTGGGGCCCTCAGAGCAGCCCCTTGTCCTCCAGATACGTGCGGGCCACGTCCTCGGGGAGCCGGCGCCAGCTGTCGACCTGCTCGTTCAGGGACGCCAGGTCCTTGGTGGTGAGCACGGAGTTGAGCTTGCCGAGCGCCTGGGCGACCTTGGTGCTGCCCGCGCGGGAGCGGTTGACGACCGGCACGATGTAGTCGGCGTTCTGGAGGTTCTTGTCGTCGGCGAGCAGGACGAGGCCGAACTCGCCGAGCGTGGCGTCGGTCGTCGTGGTCAGCACCATCTGGTCCTGCCCGTTCTGCACGGCCTTCTTGGACTGCGTGGTGCCGACGCCCTTCGGATCGACGCCGGTGACGTCGATCCCGTAGACCTTCTTGAGCCCCGGCGCGCAGTACGGCCGCTGGACGCACTCGTCCCCGGCGGCGAGCCGCACCTTCTGGCCGGATCCGCCGAGGTCGCTGAGCGTGCGCAGGCCGTGGGTACGGGCGTACGCGGAGGTCACGGCGAAGGCGTTCTGGTCGACGGCCTTGCCAGGATCGAGGACGACGAGACCGCGCGGCCCGGCGAGCGAGCGCAGGGCGGACATGGTGGCGTCGAGGTCGGGCGATCCGGCCGGTGCGGCGTCGGCCCCGTTGGCCTTGGCGTTGAGCCAGTCGGCGAACGTGGCGGCGTACTCGGGGACGACGTCGATCTGCCCCGCCTCCAGGGCGGGTTCGTACAGCTCCCGGTTGGCGACGGACAGGATGCGGGTGCCGTATCCGGCGTCGTCGAGCAGGAGCGCGTACATGTTGGCGAGCAGGTCGCTCTCGGTGAAGCCGGCGGAGCCGATGACGAGGTGCTTGCTGTCGCCGGGCGGCGCGGTGACGGCGCCCTGGTCCTCGAGGGCGGGGCCGCCGGAGCAGCCGCCGGCGAGCAGTGCGGTCAGCGCCGCGAGCACGGCGAGGGTTCTCCTGGTCATCCGCTCCCCCGCGCCCAGGACGGTGCGAACCGTTCCGCGATCTCGAAGAGCCCCTCCACGAGGAGGGCGAAGACCGCGACGAGGAAGGCTCCCGCGACGACCTGCGGGGTGCTCGCGAGGTTGAACCCGGCGGTGATGATGCGGCCGAGTCCGCCGCCGCCGGCGAGGGCGGCGATGGTGGCGGTGGCGACGAGCTGCACGGCGGCGATCCGCACCCCGTTCATGATCATCGGGAGGGCGAGCGGCGCCTCGACGCGCAGCAGCATCTGCTTCCCCGTCATCCCCATGCCGCGGGCGGCCTGGACGACGCCTCGGTCGACGCCGCGCATGCCGACGTAGGCGTTGGTGAGCAGGGGCGGCACGGCGAACAGCACCAGTGCGACGACGGTCGGCCCCTCGCCGTACTGGCCGAGCGGGGTGAGCAGGAGCAGGACGAGGACGGCGAAGGTCGGTACGGCCCGCCCCACGTTGGAGATGTTCACGGCGAGCGCGCCGCCCTTGCCGAGGTGGCCGAGCACGAGGGCGATCGGGAGGGCGATGAGGCAGCTGACCACCAGGCACACGACGGTCAGGACGAGGTGCTGGGCGAGCCGGTGCCAGATGCCGTCGTCGCCGGCCCAGTGCGAGGCGTCGGCGAGCCAGTCCCAGGCGTCGGTGAGGGTCTTCACGACGGCCTTCCTGTGGTCACGCGGGGCTCCCTGTCGTCATGAACGGCTCGCTCTCGTCCAAGGGGTCAGGAGGCGGCCGACGCCGAGAAGCAGCACGTCGGCGACGACGGCGATCACGACGCACAGCGCGGAGGCGGTGAGCACCTGCGCCTTGAAGTACGTGTTCATGCCGGAGTAGATGAGGTTCCCCAGTCCCCCGTAGCCGACGATCGCCCCGACGGTGACGAGCGAGACCGCGGACACGGTGGCGATGCGCAGCCCGGCCATCGCGGCGGGCAGCGCGAGCGGCAGTTCGACGGTGAGCAGCAGCCGGATCGGCCCGTAGCCCATGCCCCGGGCGGCCTGCCGGGTCTCCTCGGGGACGGCGCGGAGTCCGGCGAGGATGTTGCGGACGAGCAGCGTCAGCGAGTACAGGACGAGTCCGGCGACGACGAGCGTGGCGGACAGCCCGTACGCGGGCAGGAGCAGCGAGAACATGGCGAGCGAGGGGATCGTGTAGAGCACGGTCGTTAGCGCGAGCACGGGTCCGGCGGCCCAGCCCCAGCGGCGGGCGACGACGGCCAGCGGCACCGCGATGACGAGGGCGATGGCGACGGCGATCACGGTGATCTGCAGGTGCTGCACGACGGCGTCGACGAGGATGTGCCGGCGCGTGTCGAGGTAGGCGCCGCAGATCCAGTCGTTGCGGGCGAGACAGTCGTCCGGCGGCGCGGCGTCCACCGCCGGCGTCGCCAGGGTCGCCTGATGCGCCGGGGGCATCTGATTCCCCGGGGTCATCTGGTTCGCCGCGGTCACATGGGGCACTCGTCCATTCCAGTGGCTGGTGGTGCGGATGGCGCGCCGGGTGACCCGTACGGGCGGCGGACGCGCCGGTGCGCGCGCCGCCCGTCGGGGCGACTTCGGGCCGCGGGACTGACGGAGAGCCGCACAGGCCCTAGGTTGTCCGACATGAGCAATCTTGATCGTGAGGCGGTTCCCTCCGTGTGCGGCGGACGGGGTTTCGTCGTGGCGGAACCGGTGCGCGAGCTTCTCAGCCCGCGCCGCGTGAAGCTCGGCGAGTCCACCGAGGTCCGGCGCCTGCTGCCGAACCTGGGCCGCCGCATGGTGGGCGCCTGGGCCTTCGTCGACCACTACGGCCCCGACGACATCGCGGACGAGCCCGGAATGCAGGTGCCGCCCCACCCCCACATGGGCCTGCAGACGGTGAGCTGGCTGCACGAGGGCGAGGTGCTGCACCGCGACTCCACCGGCAGCCTGCAGACGATCCGCCCGCGCGAGCTGGGCCTGATGACGTCGGGCCGCGCCATCTCGCACTCGGAGGAGAGCCCGAAGACCCACGCGCGCTATCTGCACGGCGCCCAGCTGTGGGTCGCGCTCCCCGACACGCACCGCCACGTCGAGCCGCACTTCCAGCACCACGCGGACCTGCCGACGGTGACGGCCCCGGGTCTGACCGCCACGGTGATCCTGGGCTCGCTCGACGGCGCGACGTCGCCGGGCTCGACGTACACGCCCATCGTGGGCGCGGACCTGACCCTCACCGCGGGCGCCGACGTCCGCGTCCCCCTGAACCCCGACTTCGAGTACGCGGTCCTGGCCATGTCCGGCGAGTCCCACGTGGACGACGTCCCGGTCCTCCCCGGCTCGATGCTCTACCTCGGCTGCGGCCGCACGGAACTCCCCGTACGGGCGGGCTCGGACACGGGCCTGATGTTCCTGGGCGGCGAACCGTTCGAGGAGGAGCTCGTCATGTGGTGGAACTTCATCGGAAGGTCGCAGGACGATATCACCCAGGCCCGTGAGGACTGGATGACAGGGTCCAGATTTGGGGATGTGAAGGGGTACGACGGGGATCGACTGGACGCTCCCGAACTGCCGCCCGTGCCGCTCAAACCTCGGGGACGCGTGCGCTGAGCTGCGATATCTTCCCCGGGATCATCACGACGCACCCATGCACCAGCGACGCCCACTCGGCCGCTACACGCTGCGACCGCAAACGGCGGCGCGCGGGGGGGGGGGCGCCCGCGGCGGAGGGCGCTGATGTGC
>NZ_JBHYTK010000257.1:5561-6980 GCF_042749255.1 Streptomyces sp. NPDC059524
TCACCCACCCCCCCCAACACCCACCCCACCACCCACCACCCCCCCCGCCCCCCACCCACGCCCACCCCACCCCCAAGTTTCGCCGGGATCAAGCACCTCCACTCAGACGGATGCTGACCTGATGCCGACTTTCCTGACGCACCATCAGTGCATGATGGAACCAGAGTCCCTCCGCTGACTGTGCACCTGACCTGCCGGATCAACAGCGGCCGGCCAGTCCTCGTGCGTGCCGTGCCGACATATGGGCACCACGCGCCACAAGACTCCTGCGACCGATGCTGACATCGAGGGCCCACTGTGCGGTTTCCACAAACACGCACCGCTTGAGGCTTCAGGACCCGAGCCCGCAGGCATCTGCTCCTGAAGCCTGCCTGAGTTCGAAGCCCTCGCCCGGCGGAATACTCCAAGCCCACCTTCGATTGATCAAATTGCAGAGATCGTGGGAGGGGCGTTGGTGGCCGAGTTGATGCTGTTCCGGCAGGACGCGGACGGGCGGGACGTTGAGCTGCCTGGCTCGACGGTGGCGCTTGAGGTGGAACTGCAGCGGCGCGTCGAGGCCGCCATGGAGCAGATGCTCGGTATCCGGTTCTTGGCGTCCGAGTACGCGACCGGCCCGTGGCACCGGGGTCGGATCGATACGCTCGGGCTCGACGAGAACCGCAGTCCAGTGGTGACCGAGTTCAGGAGGGCACCGACAGCGGGGTGCTGTCGCAGGCCGTCTCGTACCTGTCCTGGTTGGACTCGGCCCACCACGAATTCGAGGCGCTCGTCCGAAAGGTACTGGGCGCGGAGGCTGCCGAGTCGATCGACTGGCGTCGGCCGCGGATGGTCTGCATCGCGGCTGGGTTCTCGCACCACGATCGTGTGGCCGTACAGCGGTTGGCCGAGCGCATCGACCTGGTGCGCTATCGGGTCTTCGAACGCGGCCTGCTGAGCCTGCTGCTCGTCGACTCCTCGCCCGGCTCACCGAGCACGGCTTCGCCTCGGCGAAGCCGGGAGCGGGACGCGGTGGTCGGCAGCGTGCCCGTGGCCGCGGCGACGCCTCCGTCGGCGGGTGCCGGCCTCGTGCCTGAGTCCTTGCGGGACCTGTACTCGGAGCTGGACGAGGCGCTGACGGCGTGGGGGGAGGTCGAGGTGGCGCCGCTGCGGCATTACATCGCCTACCGGCGGCTGGTGAACGTCGCGTCGGTGATCTTCCGTCCGAAGCACGCGGCGATCCTGGTCTATCTCAGAGTCGACCCGGACTCGGTCGGACTGGAGGAGGGCTTCACCCGGGACTTGCGCGGCGTCGGGTACCCGGGGACCTGGAGATACGGATCGCTTCGGCGGCGGACCTGGAGAATGCGGCGCCGTTGATCCGGCGGGCGTTCGAGGCAGTCTGACGCAACGAGAGGGGCGGCTGGTGCATCGGATTCTCGA
>NZ_JBHYTK010000258.1:0-4364 GCF_042749255.1 Streptomyces sp. NPDC059524
ATCTCATCGGGCGCCAGGGCATCGGGGAAATGCGACGCGAAGCGTCTGCATTTCAGGGGCGCGGGGAACTGCGCGACCAGCCCCCACCGGCCCGCACACGGGACTCCGACCGAGCCTCGCGGGCCACGCTCAAATAGCGGAGGCGTTCAGGGAGGTGGGGGACGGTCAGGCGGACCAGCGCCGCGAAGCGGCGGAGCCGGCGCTCGTCGCGGGGCGACCACGGCAGCCCCAGAGCGTCCCGCGCCTCGGGAGGGAGCAACCCCACCGACAAGAAGCGCAGCCCCCGCACGAGAAGTGGCCGCACCAAGGGCCAGACGAGCCGCGCGGCGCCCGGCGGAGCCGGCAGCGCGCGGTGGGCGGACGTCAGCTCGGAGACGACCGCGTTCGGTGCGATCTCCAGGGCCAGCATCCGGTGGTAGTACGGCCAGAAATCCGCCGTCGTCTGCGGCATGTCCCGATCCCGGATGCCGAGGATCCGCCCGACCATGAGCCACTCCGCGTAGAACCGCTCGTCCTCCTCGGCGGTGAAGGGCCGCGCGAAGTAGCGCCGGGCGTACCGCGCGACGGGGTACCCGGTGGCGTGGACCCAGGCGTAGTAGGCGGGGGTCAGCGCGTGATAGCGCCGGCCGCTCGGATCGGTGCCGCGCACCGTCCGGTGGACACGGCGCAGTCGGCGGCCCTCCTCGACGGCGGCCTCTCCCCCGTACACCCACAGCAGCACGGAGTTCAGCGAGCGGGCGCCGCGCCCCCAGGGGTCGGTGCGGAAGACGGAGTGTTCGTCGACGCCGGCGCCGACGGCGGGGTGGGCGACCTGGAGGACGAACGCGGCGGGCAGCGCGAGCAGCGAGCGGATGTCACCGGCGGTGTCCCACAGGATGCCACCGGGGGGCGGCGGGGACGGGTCCGGGCCGGGAGGGATGTCCGGTTCGTGCTGCGTCATGGTGTGTCCCGTGGGGCGGCCGCGTACGGGTGTGGCGTGTGATCCAGTATGCGCCGGGCGGGCGCCGCCGCTATGTCTCGCCGCCGTAGCGTTTGGCCAGGTCCGAGGCGAGCTCGGAGACGCAGGTGCACAGATCGCTGACGGCGACGGAGTGCTCGGTGACCTGGGCGGGGGCGGGGCGTGCGGGGACGATCCGGGCGCGCAGGCCGCCGGGTCCGGCCGGCGGGGCCGCTCCCCCGTTGCGCCGGGGCCGCAGCCGCGCGGAGGTGACGAGCGCGGTCGCCAGCGCGACCGCGAGTACGGCGAGTCGTCCCGCCTTGACCTGGACGCGCCACGGAACCATCGCCATGGCTGGTTCCTACCCGCAGGGCGGGACGTGATGTCACCCGTCGTGGTCGTACACGGTGACAGGCGTCCCGCGGCGCACGAGGCGCTCGGTGATCAGGGGTTCGACGCGGGACCACGCGCCGCCGGCCAGGCCGCAGCCGATACGGGGCATGTGGACCGAGGCGCCGAGCTCCGCGGCGCGGGCCGCGACCGCCGTGAGGCCTTCGTCGATGGCCTCGTAGCGGACGGGCACGGCTCTGCTCCCGGCCCGGCGGATGCCGCGCTGCCCGACCAGGTTCGCCACCCACAGGTCCGGCTCGACCGGGACGAACTGGACGGCGCCGAGCGCGAAGTCGTTGTCCGCGCGCTCGCGGTGCCAGCGGCGGAAGGCCCGCTCCGGCTCCGGCCAGCGGCGGGACAGGGCGCGGACGAAGCCCTTGCCCCAACCTCCGATGTCGTTGCAGACATGGACGATCAGGCGCGGGCCCTGCCCCGACGGCGCGGTGGCGTCACCCCGGACATACGTGATCTCCGACATGACGCCACCGTAGGGCGAGGCACTGACAACGGGCGGGTCAGTCGCCCTGGGCCACCTTGGTCAGCTCCTCGGTCGCCGTGCGCTCCACGCGGCGGCGGACACCGAACCAGCCGAGGACGAGCATCGCCGCGACGATCGGGATGAGGTACAGCGTCTTGCGGCCGACCTCGGGGTCCTTCCACATGAGGCCGAGCACGGCCAGCAGGAAGGCGATCGTCACGTACTCGGTGACACCGCTGCCGGGCAGCTTGAAGTGCGGCCGCTGGACCAGGCCCTGCTTGGCCCGCCGGACGAAGGCGAGGTGGCAGATCATGATGATGACCCAGGTGCTGATGATGCCGAGCGAGGCGACGTTCAGCACGATCTCGAAGGCCTTGCCGGGCACGACGCTGTTCAGGACGACGCCGAGGACGCCGACGCCCGCGGTGAGCAGGATGCCGCCGTAGGGCACCTGGTTCTTGTTCATCACGGCCGTGAAGCGGGGCGCGGAGCCCGCCATCGCCATCGAGCGCAGGATGCGGCCGGTGGAGTAGAGGCCGGAGTTCAGGGACGACATGGCGGCGGTGAGGACCACGAGGTTCATCACGTCACCGGCGGCGGGGACGCCGATCCGCGAGAGGACGGTGACGAACGGGCTCTCGTCGGCGGAGTACATGACGCCGGGCAGGAGCAGCGCGAGCAGGACGACCGAGCCCACGTAGAAGAGGCCGACGCGCCACATGATCGAGTTCACCGCGCGGGGCACGACCTTGTGCGGCTCGGCGGTCTCGCCCGCGGCGACACCGACCAGCTCCAGGGACGCGTAGGCGAAGACGACACCCTGCATGACGAGGACGACGGGCATCATGCCGTGCGGCAGGAAGCCGCCGTTGTCCGTGATGACGCTGAGGCCGGGGGTCTGGCCGCCGACGTCGTGCTGGGTGACCAGCAGGAAGATGCCGACGAACATGAAGGCGACCAGGGCGGCGACCTTGACGATCGCGAACCAGAACTCCATCTCGCCGAAGATCTTCACGGAGATCAGGTTGATGGCGAGGACCACCGCGAGGGCGATCAGGGCCAGCACCCACTGCGGGATGCTCGTGAAGAAGCTCCAGTAGTGCGTGTACAGGGCGATCGCCGTGATGTCGGCGATGCCGGTGGTCGACCAGTTGAGGAAGTACATCCAACCGGCGACGTACGCGCCCTTCTCGCCCAGGAACTCACGGGCGTACGAGACGAACGAGCCGGAGGAGGGCCGGTACAGGACCAGCTCGCCGAGGGCGCGTACGACGAAGAAGGCGAAGATGCCGCACACGAGGTACGCGACGGCGAGGGCGGGGCCGGCCGAGTGGAGGCGGCCTCCTGCCCCGAGGAAGAGTCCGGTGCCGATCGCGCCACCGATCGCGATCATGTTGACGTGGCGGGCCTTGAGGTCCTTGCTGTAACCGGCGTCGCCCGCATCGGCGGGCGCCTGGGACGCATCTGTGCGGGATGCGTCCATAGCCGTGGTGACGGCGTCCTTGCTCACGTGGGGGTGTCCACTCTGTGGTGCCCGGCGACGTGGGGGCCGCCGGGGTCCGGATGTGCTCCGGTCCGCGACACCCCTGACAGCGCGCGGACCGACGGTGCACCTTCCCCCACGCATCCCGGAACACGCGGTGGCGGAGATCACATAGCGGCGCTTCTCACATGGCGGGACGCCTCTATGCACGGACTCGAGCGCGGGTGTATGGCCGCCGAAGCACCTGCCCACGGGCTTTCACACCGTAGGTGTGTCAGCAATACTGTAGAACCCGATCGCACGCGTACGAGGACGAGGATGACGACGGACATCGAGGACGCCGGGACGGCGTCGGGCCCCACGCTGACCGTCGACGAACTGGCGGCCCGCGCGGGCGTGACGGTCCGCACCATCCGCTTCTACAGCACCAAGGGGCTGCTCCCGCCGCCGGTCATCGGGCCGCGCCGGGTCGGGCACTACGGGCAGGACCACCTCTCCCGGCTGGCGCTGATCGAGGAGCTCCAGCACCAGGGCATGACCCTGGCCGCGATCGAGCGGTACGTGGAGCAGCTGCCGGCGGACCTGAGCGCGCACGACCTGGCGATCCACCGGGCCGTCGTGGCGAGCTGGGCACCGGACGCGGCGGAGGAGATGAGCCTCGCGGACCTGGAGCGCCGGGCCGGGCGTCCGCTGTCCGGCGCCGATCTGGACCGGCTCTCGGCGATGGGCGTCGTCGGGTACGAGGACGACGCGGACGCCTACCGGGTGGACGTGGGGCTGCTGCGGCTCGGTGTGCAGCTGCTCGACGTGCCGATCGCGCACGAGACGATCCTGGCCTCGCGGACCGTGCTGCTCGATCACGCGCGGGAGGCGGCGCACGAGCTGTCGCGGCTGTTCCGCGACGAGGTGTGGGGTCCCTACCGCGAGCGGGAGTCGGATCCCGAGCACGTCGCGGCGATGAAGTCGCTGTCGGCCCACATGCAGCCGATGGTGATGCAGGCGCTGGTGACCGCGTTCCAGCGGTCCCTGAGCGAGGAACTGCGGGAGGCGTTCCGCTCGGGCTCGGAGAGCTGAGC
>NZ_JBHYTK010000258.1:4374-6802 GCF_042749255.1 Streptomyces sp. NPDC059524
ACACCCCCCCGCTCGTTCCGCCCCCCCCCGCACCCCTCGACCCGCCCCCGCACGTGCCCCCACCGGGGGGTGCCAGACCCCCGGGCCCCGGCTCCCCGCCCCCCCCCCCATCCCGGTGGGTGCTCGGCGGGTCAGTCGGAGAAGGTCTCGCCCTTCTCCGCCTTCTCGACGAGCAGCGCGGGCGGCAGGAACCGGTCGCCGTAGCGCTCGGCCAGCTCGCGCGAGCGGGCCACGAAGCCGGGCAGACCGCCCTCGTAGCCGTTGATGTACTGCAGGACGCCGCCGGTCCAGCCCGGGAAGCCGATGCCGAAGATCGAGCCGATGTTGGCGTCGGCGACGGAGGTGAGGACGCCCTCCTCGATCAGCTTCACCGTGTCGAGGGCCTCGCTGAAGAGCATGCGCTCCTGCATGTCCTCGAACGGGATGGTGTGGCCCGGCTCGGTGAAGTGCTCGCGCAGGCCCGGCCAGAGTCCGGCGCGCTTGCCGTCCTCGCCGTACTCGTAGAAGCCGGCGCCGCCGCTGCGGCCGGTGCGGCCGAACTCGTCGACCATGCGGTCGATGACGGCCTCGGCGGGGTGGGTGTCCCAGGTGCCGCCGGCCTCGGTGATCGCGGCCTTCGTCTCGTTGCGGATCTTGCGCGGCAGGGTGAGGGTCAGCTCGTCCATGAGGGAGAGCACCTTCGCCGGGTAGCCGGCCTGCCCCGCGGCCTGCTCGACGGAAGCGGGCTCGATGCCCTCGCCGACCATGGCGACGCCCTCGTTGATGAAGTGGCCGATGACGCGCGAGGTGAAGAAGCCGCGCGAGTCGTTGACGACGATCGGCGTCTTGTTGATCTGCCGGACCAGGTCGAAGGCGCGGGCCAGCGCCTCGTCGCCGGTGCGCTCGCCCTTGATGATCTCGACGAGCGGCATCTTGTCGACGGGCGAGAAGAAGTGCAGACCGATGAAGTCGGCCTGGCGCTCGACGCCCTCGGCGAGGGCGGTGATGGGCAGCGTCGAGGTGTTGGAGCACAGCAGCGCGTCGGGCTCGACGAGGTGCTGGATCTCCTGGAACACCTTGTGCTTGAGCGACGGGTCCTCGAAGACGGCCTCGATGACGGCGTCGCAGCCCGCGACGTCCTGCGGGTCGGCGGTGGGGGTGATGCGGGCGAGCAGCGCGTCGGCCTTCTCCCGCGTGGTGCGGCCGCGGCCGACGGCCTTCTCGCAGAGCTTCTCCGAGTAGGCCTTGCCCTTGGCGGCGGACTCGGCGGAGACGTCCTTGAGGACGACCTCGATGCCGGCGCGGGCGCAGGAGTAGGCGATGCCGGCGCCCATCATGCCGGCGCCGAGGACGGCGACCTTGTTGACCTTGCGGGGCTCGATGCCCTGCGGGCGGTTGGCGCCCGAGTTCACGGCCTGGAGGTCGAAGAAGAACGCCTGGATCATGTTCTTCGCGGTCTGGCCGGTGACCAGCTCGGTGAAGTAGCGGGCCTCGATGGTCAGGGCGGTCTCGAAGTCGACCTGGGAGCCCTCGACGGCGGCCGCCAGGATGTTGCGCGGGGCCGGGTAGGGGGCGCCGTTGAGCTGCTTCTTCAGGTTGGCCGGGAAGGCCGGGAGGTTCGCCGCGAACTTGGGGTTGGCGGGGGTGCCGCCCGGGATGCGGTAGCCGGGCTTGTCCCAGGGCTGCTGCGACTCGGGGTTGGCGTCGATGAAGGCGCGGGCCTTCTCGAGCATCTCCTCGCGGGTGGCGGCGACCTCGTGGACCAGGCCGTTGTCCAGCGCGCGCTTCGGCGTGTACTGGGTGCCCTGGAGAAGGATCTTGAGGAGGGCGTCGGCGATGCCCATGAGGCGGACCGTGCGGGTGACGCCGCCGCCGGCCGGGAGCAGGCCGAGCGTGACCTCGGGCAGGCCGATCTTGGAGCCCGGGGCGTCGAGGGCGACGCGGTGGTGGCTGGCGAGGGCGATCTCGTAGCCGCCGCCCAGGGCCGCGCCGTTGATCGCCGCGACGACCGGCTTGCCGAGGGTCTCGATGCGGCGCAGGGAGTTCTTGATGCCGGTGCCGGTCTCGAAGACGGCCTGGGCGTCCTCGGGGCCCGCCTTCATCATGTCCTTGAGGTCGCCGCCCGCGAAGAAGGTCTTCTTGGCGGAGGTGTAGATGATGCCCCGGATCGAGTCGCGCTCGGCCTCGGCGCGGTCGGCGATCGCGGCGATCGAGTCCTTGAACGCCTGGTTCATGGTGTTCGCGGACTGGTTCGGGTCGTCGAGAACGAGGGTGACGATGCCGGTGTCGTCCTGTTCCCAGCGGATGGTGGAGCTGGCGGTCATGTGTGTCTCCGTGAAGTCAGGTGCGGGTCGCTTTTTGGCGGCTACGGGAGGGGTGGCCGGGTCTCGCTCGCCGGGTGCGGGCCGGTGGGGGCTTCTCGCGCAGTTCCCCGCGCCCCTGATGAGGC
>NZ_JBHYTK010000259.1:0-6746 GCF_042749255.1 Streptomyces sp. NPDC059524
CCGGGCCGCCCCGGGGGGCGGCCCCGGTGACGTCTCACTCCGCGACGGGCGCCAGGCGCTGCGGGCCGCCGCTCAGCTCGGCCCGCAGCCGCTGCCGCAGCTTCCGGTCGTGCTCCGTCATGTGCTGCGGCCCGGTCAGGGGCGGTACGCCGCTGATGGGGGCGCCCGGCGCGGGCACCGGCTCGTACTTCGTCGGCGCCACCCGCACGGTGAGCGCCGTCGCGCCGACGATCAGCACCGTCACGGCGATCGCGGCCCGGGTCCAGAACCGGGTGCGCTTCTCGCCGCCGCTGCGCACCGTCGTCGACCGGGGCGCGTCCAGCTTCTCCGAGCCCGCCAGCTCGGTCAGCCGCTGGTGCAGCTGCTCGGGCACGGCGAGGCCGGGCAGCTGCTCGGCGACGGCTTCGCGGGCGTGCAGCACCCGGTTGGCGGCGGCCGGGGTGCTGGCCTCCGTCTCGGCCGCGGTCTCCGGCAGGTTCAGGCCGACGCCGTCGTAGAGCAGCAGCGTGCGCCGGTACGCGGGGGGCAGGCTGAGCAGCGCGTCCAGCAGCTTGCGGTCCTCCGGGTCGGCGGGCGGCGCCTCCGGGACGCGGTGGGCGCGGCGCAGCCGGTGCCAGGGCGACATCGCGTACTCGTACGCCGCGGCCCGCACCCAGCCCGCCGGGTCCGGGTCGACGGCCACCTCGGGCCAGCGCTCCCAGGCCAGCTGGAACGCCCGCTCCACGGACTCGCGGGCCAGCGCGCGACGGCCCGTCAGGAGGTAGGTCTGGCGCACGAGATACGGCGCGCAGTGGGCGTACAGGGCGTCGAAGGCCTCGGGCGGGGTGCCGGGGCGTTCGGACGGCGCGGGCTCGCGCCGCGGGGTCCTGCGGCGGGCCGGGCGGGCGGGGGAGGGGGCCCGGCGGTTCTTGCGCGCGGGGGTGCGCGCCGGGGCGCCGGCGCCCACGAGTTCGGGCTCGGCGGGCTCGGTGGGTCCGGTGGTCCCGGCGGGGCCGGAGGGCTCGACCGGGGCGGTGGATTCAGCGAGTTCGGCCGGTTCGGCGGGTTCGGCGGATTCGGCGGGTTCGGCGAGTTGGGAGAGGAGGCGTGCGTACGCCTCCGCCTTCCGGCCGCGCGGGGTGGTGCGGCCCGACTCCCAGGAGCGGACCGTCTCACGTGTCACGCCGACCTTCGTGGCGACCTGAGCCTGGGTCAGCGACCGCGACTCGCGGAGCCTGCGGCGCTCCTTCGGTGTCGGGAGTGGGGTGGCAGCGCCCTGCGTCATGGTGAACTCCACACACCCTTTCGCGGGAAAAAGTACATAAACGTATCTTGAGCGACACATCCGTACTTCGCCTGTTACGCCGTGAAAGCGCGTGTCGTTGGGAGCATGGCCCGGTGACCCAGATGACCGGCCGTGGAACCTCGTTGCCCCTGCTCCTCACCCGAGTGCGGGAACGATCACCGGGGCCCGCCGCCGGGGCGTTCGGCGGAGTCGTCGCGGCCGGGCTCGGGCTCGGCGGCTGCGCGGTGCTCGTCACCGTGCTCTGGATCAGCTCCCCGTACCCGGACAGCGGGCCCGACGGCGCCCTGCGCACCGCCGCCGCGCTGTGGCTGCTCGCCCACGGCGCGGAGCTGGTCCGCACGGACACGCTGTCCGGGGTGCCCGCGCCCATGGGCCTCAGCCCGCTGCTGCTGCTCGCCCTGCCCGTGTGGCTCCTGCACCGGGCGGCACGGGACGCCGCCGAGGGCACCGACGGACGGCCCCTGCCGCAGGCCGGCGCGGTCTGGGCCGGGGTCACGCTCGGCTATCTGCTGGCCGGCGCCGGCGCCGCGGTCTACGCCTCCGGGGGCGAGCTGCGCCCCTCCTGGCCGAGCTGCGCGTTCCACCTGGTGGCCGTCACCGTTCTGGCGGCGGGCGCCGGAGTCTGGACCGCGCACGGCCGCCCGCGCGGCCCGCTGCCCGCGCGGCTCGCCCGGCACGTGGACCGGCTGCCGTCCGCCTTCGTCCACGAGGTGCTGCCCGTCGGGGCGCGGGCGGCGGCCGCCGGAACCGCGGTGCTGCTCGCCGGGGGAGCGCTGGTGCTCGGCGCGGGCCTGGTCTGGCACGGGGGAGCGGTCCGTGACTCGCTCCTCCAGCTCACGGCCGCCTGGTCCGGCCGCTTCGCCGTGCTCCTGCTGTGCCTCGCCCTGCTGCCGAACGCGATGATCTGGGGCGCCGCCTACGCGCTCGGCCCCGGCTTCCTGCTCGGTACGGAGCACCAGGTCGGCCCGCTCGGCGGCGCCGCGGGGCCGCTCCTGCCCGCGTTCCCCCTCCTCGAGGCGGTGCCGTCGCGGGCCACGGGGACGCCGCTGACCTGGGCCGTCGGCGCGGTGCCGGTGGTGGCGGCGCTGACCGTGGCCCGGTTCGTGGTGCGCGGCGCGGACGAGGACTGGCCGCTGCGGCGGGTCGCGGGCGCGGTCGGCACGGCGGCGGTCCTGTGCGGGGCTGCCCTCGCCGGGCTCGCCGTGGCCTCGGGCGGGGCGCTCGGCGTGCACGCCCTGTCCGCGTTCGGCCCCGTCGGCTGGCTGACCGGGGCGGCGGCGGTGGCGTGGATCGCGGTGCCCGGGCTGCCGGTGGCGCTCGGGATCTGCTGGTGGCGCGCCCGCGAGTCCTCGGTCCGCCCGCGCCTGTCGGCCTGGGCCACGGGCTGGAAGGACCGCCGCGGTGCCGCGGCCGAGGCCAAGGAGTCCGCCCGCGCGGCAAAGGAAGCCTCCGCCGGCTTCGAGCCCTACGACTTCTTCCACGGCCAGGACCAGGAGGACCGGGAGTTCTTCGACGCGGCCCGCACGACCGTCCCGGCAGCCCCGCTCGCGCCGGCCCCGGCCGGAACAGACCGACCGGAGCCCGCCGCTGCCACAGAACCGACCACGGCCCCAGAGCCGACGGCTGCCACAGAGGCAGCCGCGACCCCTGCCACGCCCCCGGCCACCCCCGCCGACGCCCCCTCGGAGCCGGGCGGGCCCGCAGCCGCGGAGCCGGCGGACGAGGACCAGCAGGCCCGCTAGCTCGCGGCGCCCCGCACCCCGCCGGCCCGGCCGCAAGGATTCGGAGAGCGCGCGCTGCGGCGCAGGCGGGCGCACGCGCCGCCGCGAGCCTGTTCCGTCACCCCGGGCAGCGGCACATCGGAGCCCGGCGAGGTCGCGGCTGCGGAGCCGGAGAACGAGACGGGCAGGCCCCTGACCCTCGGCGAAACCCGACCTCGCCTGCCCGGCGCAGGCGTCACGGGAGTCGCCTCGACCCCGGCCACCCCCGCCGACGTCCCCTCGGAGCCGGGCGGGTCCGCCCCCGCGACGCCTCAGGGACCGCCCGATGCTCCGGGCGGTCCCTGAAAAGGTGGTCGTGTTGTTGGGGAGGGGTCAGCGGACGCCCAGGAGGGGGCGGAGCTGCTCCGGGAGCTGCTGTTCGCAGGACTTCTCCGCCGCGTTCGTCAGGGCGTCCGCCCGGCACTCGTAGTAGTCCGCGTACACGAGCTTGAAGCTGAACATCGCGGCGACCAGGGCGAGCGCGAGGCCGCCCGTCACCAGGCCTCCCACGGCCGCCGTGGTCTGCGGCCGGGTGGACTCCGGTGCGGCAGGCGCCGGCTTCGGGGCGTCCGGGTCCGGGGCGCCGCCCTTGCCGCGCAGGGCGCTGATGCCCCAGTACAGGGCGAGCGCGCCGAGCAGCAGGGCCACGTAGGGCCAGCTGAACAGGGCGAAGAAGAAGCCCCACATGCCGGACAGCAGGGCGTAGCGCGCGCGGCGCTGGACCGGGTCCGTGGGGTCCCAGCGCATGCCGCCGCTCGGGCCGGGGCCCTGCCCGTCGGGGCCGCCCTGGCCGCCGCCTCCGCCGGGGCGCTCGCCGAAGCGGCCGCCGCCGGTGCGGCCGGGCTGGCGGTCGCTCCACTGGCCGCCCCAGGGCGCCTGGCCCTCGGAGTCGTCGGAGCCCTCCGGGCGGCGGGGCTGCCAGGGGCGGTCGGGCGTGCCCTCCGGCGGCGGCGCGAAGGGATTGTCGTCGCCGGAACCGGACCCCGAGGACTCGGGCGCCTCCGGCTCCTTCTCCGTGGGTCGGCCTTCGCGCGACAGGACGGCGCCGGCGGGCAGCGTGAGGCGAAGGCTTCGATCCGGCATCAGGTGTGCGTCTTCCCCTAGGTCGTGGGCGAGGTGGAACGTCGGTCGGGCGGTGTGCTCGTCACGTCAACGTCCCACAACCGCCCGGCGTTCCGTCCCGCGCCGGTCTTCACCGGCGCATCCTGAACGCTGACGCTACCTCCCGCCCCGGCCCCCGTCCCGCGGGGGCCGTCCGGAGTGCCGGTATCGTTGCTGGCGGTCGGCCGCTTCGTAGGGTTCCCCGTATCGGGGACACCGAAGCCTTCGTACGACCGTACAAAGTCGCAAGACGCTCAGTTCCCGAGAAAGGGCCCCGTCGTGGCCAAGGCCAAGCGCCTCGTCGTGCTGGTCTCCGGATCAGGCACGAATCTGCAGGCACTGCTCGACGCCATCGAGGCGCAGGGCGCGGAGGCGTACGGGGCCGAGATCGTGGCCGTCGGCGCCGACCGCCCGGGCATCGCCGGCCTGGAGCGCGCCGAGCGCGCCGGTCTGCCGACCTTCGTCTGCCGCGTGCAGGACCACGCCTCGCGCGACGAGTGGGACCGCGCCCTCGCCGAGGCGACTGCCGCGTACGAGCCCGACCTCGTGGTCTCCGCGGGCTTCATGAAGATCGTGGGGAAGGAATTCCTCGCCCGCTTCGGCGGCCGGTTCGTGAACACGCACCCCGCCCTGCTCCCCAGTTTTCCCGGTGCGCACGGCGTGCGCGACGCCCTCGCGTACGGCGCCAAGGTCACCGGATGCACCGTCCACTTCGTCGACGACGGCGTCGACACCGGCCCGATCATCGCCCAGGGCGTGGTCGAGGTCCGGGACGAGGACGACGAGAGCGCTCTGCACGAGCGCATCAAGGAAGTCGAGCGCACGCTGCTCGTGGAGGTCGTGGGGCGTCTGGCCCGTGACGGCTTCACCATCGAGGGACGAAAGGTAGTCATCCCGTGACCGCGGAAAACACCGCCGGAAGCAACAAGCGGCCCCTGCGCCGGGCCCTGGTCAGCGTCTACGACAAGACCGGCCTGGAGGACCTCGCGCGCGGGCTCCACGAGGCGGGCGTCGAGCTGGTCTCCACCGGTTCGACCGCCGCGAAGATCGCCGGTGCCGGGGTTCCGGTCACCAAGGTCGAGGAGCTCACCGGGTTCCCCGAGTGCCTCGACGGGCGCGTGAAGACCCTGCACCCCAAGGTGCACGCGGGCATCCTCGCCGACCTGCGCCTGGAGGACCACCGCAAGCAGCTCGACGAGCTGGGCGTGCAGCCGTTCGACCTCGTGGTCGTGAACCTGTACCCGTTCCGGGAGACCGTCGCCTCCGGCGCCACCCCCGACGAGTGCGTCGAGCAGATCGACATCGGCGGCCCCTCCATGGTCCGCGCCGCCGCCAAGAACCACCCCTCGGTCGCGGTCGTCACCAGCCCGGCCCGTTACGCGGACGTCCTCGCGGCGGCCAAGGACGGCGGCTTCGACCTCACGACCCGCAAGCGGCTCGCCGCCGAGGCCTTCCAGCACACCGCCGCGTACGACGTGGCCGTCGCCTCCTGGTTCGCCGACACCGAGGCCAATAGCGGTTACACCGCGGGCGCCGCCGCGGACTCCTCCGGCTTCCCCGACTTCCTGGGCGCCACGTACGAGCGCAAGAACGTGCTCCGCTACGGCGAGAACCCGCACCAGGGCGCGGCCCTCTACGTGGACGGCACGGGCGGCCTGGCCGAGGCCGAGCAGCTGCACGGCAAGGAGATGTCGTACAACAACTTCACGGACACGGACGCCGCGCGCCGTGCCGCGTACGACCACACCGACCCGTGCGTCGCGATCATCAAGCACGCCAACCCGTGCGGCATCGCCGTCGCGTCGAACGTGGCGGAGGCCCACCGCAAGGCCCACGCCTGTGACCCGGTCTCGGCCTACGGCGGCGTCATCGCCGTGAACCGCCCGGTCACCAAGGAGATGGCGGAGCAGGTCGCCGACATCTTCACCGAGGTCATCGTCGCGCCCGACTACGAGGACGGCGCGCTCGAGGCCCTCACCAAGAAGAAGAACATCCGCGTGCTGCGCGCCCCGAACGGCCCGTCCGCGACCGTCGAGACGAAGCAGATCGACGGCGGCGCGCTGCTCCAGGTCGCCGACCGCATCCAGGCCGACGGCGACAACCCGGCCACCTGGACGCTCGCGACCGGCGACGCCCTCTCGCAGGGCGAGCTGGACGAGCTGGCGTTCGCGTGGAAGGCCTGCCGCGCCGTGAAGTCCAACGCGATCCTCCTCGCCAAGGACGGCGCCTCGGTCGGCGTCGGCATGGGCCAGGTCAACCGCGTCGACTCCTGCAAGCTCGCCGTCGAGCGGGCCGGCGAGGAGCGGGCGCGCGGCTCGTACGCCGCCTCGGACGCGTTCTTCCCGTTCCCGGACGGCCCGCAGATCCTGTTCGACGCCGGCGTGAAGGCGATCGTGCAGCCCGGCGGTTCCATCCGTGACGAGCAGGTCGTCGAGGCCGCCAAGAAGGCGGGCGTGACGATGTACTTCACGGGTACGCGCCACTTCTTCCACTGACGCACGGAGTAGTGAACGGGTGAGGGGCCCCCGCGGCCCGGCCCGCGGGCCCGCCCCACAGCCCCCCCGCCCCCCGCCGGGCCCACGGCCCACCCCGGCGGTCAG
>NZ_JBHYTK010000260.1:0-6720 GCF_042749255.1 Streptomyces sp. NPDC059524
GGGGGTCGCGAGGGGGGGGGGGCGCCCCCCCTCGGGGTGATGGCCCCGGCGTGACTCTCCCCCCGCGCCGGGGGGGGGGCCCCCCCCTGATCGGATCCGGTGGGCCCCGCCCTTCGTCGTTCGTCGCCGGGGAAGGGGGCGCTCAGGTGACCGAGAGCGCGCCGTCGACCGCGAGGACGGTGCCGTTGGCGTACGCCGCTTCGGGGCGGGTCAGCTGCACGATCCACCAGGCGATGTCCTCGGGCCGGCCGACCCGGCCCGCGGGGATGCGCCCGGCCATCTGCGCGAGGAACCCGTCGTAGGCCTCCTGCGGCATCCCGGCCCGTACCCCGACGCCCGTGTCCACCACACCGGGCGCGATGCCCACCGAGCGGATGCCGCGCGGCGCGAGCTCGACGGCCCAGGTGCGGGTCAGGAAGTCCATGGCGACCTTCGCCATGCCGTACACCGAGTTGTCGGGCCAGGCCCGCAGGCCGAGGGAGCCGGCCGAGCTCACGTTGACGACGACGCCTTTGGTGGCCTCGAGCGCGTCCAGCGCCCGCTGCGTCAGGAAGACGGGGGCCAGCAGGTTCGTGCCGAGATGCGCTGCGACCGTGTCCCGGTCCAGGCCCTCGAGGCCCGTGAAACCGGTGACGGCGGCGTTGTTCACCAGCACGTCGAGCCGGCCGAACTCCCGCAGCGCGCTCTCCACGACCCGTTCGGGCGCTCCGGCGTCGGAGATGTCCGCGGCCAGTACCCGGATCCGGTCCTGGTACCCGTCCGCGGTCTCCTTCAGCGTGGCCTCGCTGCGGCCGACGACGAGGACGTGCGCGCCGTCCTCGGCGAAGGCGCGGGCGGTGGCGGCGCCGATCCCGGTGCCGCCGCCGGTGACGACGACCGCCTTGCGAACCTCAGTGTTCGTCATGACAGCCTCAGAAGCACAGAGCGGTGTTGACACCGCGGATGACGGCCTGCTCGGCGTCGTGGCCGAAGTCCTTGTCGCCGATGGTGAACGACAGCTGCACGCGCGCGTGCAGGTCACGGGTGGTCGCCGCGAGCGTGGCGTAGCCCGGGATGCCCGCGCCGTGGCCCCACAGGTCGAGGTCCTTGTCGTTCTGCAGCTTCATGATGCCCAGGCCGTAGCCGATGCCCATGGGCAGGTTCTCGATCATCTCCGGCGGCAGGGCCGTGGTCATCTCCGCCAGCTGCGCCTCGGCCAGGAGCTTGCCGCCGAACAGGCCGGAGAAGAAGGTGTCGAGGTCCTTGGTGGTGGAGATGATCTCGCCCGCGCAGCCGGCCTCGGACGGGTTCATCAGGGTGACGTCGACGGGCTTGCCGCCGATCTCCATGTAGCCGCGGGCGTGCGGCTCCGGGATGTTCGGGTCGTCGCCGGGCAGCACCGTCTCGGTGAGGTCGAGCGGCCGCAGGACGCGCTCGGTGATCTCTTCGCGGTAGGAACGGCCGGTGACCTTGTCGATGAGCAGGCCGATGATGAAGTAGTTCGTGTTGCAGTACATGAACTTCGTGCCCGGCTCGAACTCCAGCGGCTTGGCGGCCGCGATGGCGATGAGGTCCTTCGGCTCGTAGTGCTTGTAGCGGTCGCGCAGGAAGCGGTCACCCGGCTTCTGGAACGAGTCCATGTAGTTGTACAGGCCGCTGGTGTGCTGCATCAGGTTGCGGATGGTGATCTTCTCGCCGTACTCCGGCAGCAGCCCCGGCAGGTAGCTCTCCACCGTGCGGTCGAGGTCGATCTTGCCCTCGGCGACCAGCTGGAGCACCACGACCGCGACGAACGGCTTGGTGATGCAGGAGATGCGGAAGCGGCCGTCCTCGGGGACCGGCCGGTCCGTGCCCAGCTCGGCGATGCCGGAGGTCACGACGAAGGACTCCTCGCCCCGCGCGACACGGAACTGGACGCCGGCGGCGCCGAGTTCCACGAGCCGGTCGGCGGCGCCCTGCACGGCCGTCTGAAGGGCCGAGGTCTCCGGCCGGGCGATCGTCGTCTGGGTCATGTCGGAAAACCCCCATGGGTACAAGGCGTGGTGGTGCGGGTACGGGCAGCGTCCCCGCGGCCGGTAGCGGCACGGCCGGGAGGCGGTGGAGCGGAGGTGGAGGCCGGTCGGGCCGGCGTGCGTCAGGCCAGGTCGTCGCGGGTGACGAGGCGGGTGCGGACCTGGAGTCGTCCGTCCGCGTCGCGCACGAGGATGTCCTCGCAGACGCACATCCGGTGCAGGCGCGAGGCCTCGCCGAGCGTGGTGGCGTAGACGGCGACGTAGGAGCGCACCTGCACCGTGGCGTCCTGCTGCGGGCGCACGTCGAGCATGGTGACGACGTGGCGGTGCTGTTCCCTGGCCTCGACGAGCCGGGCGTTGTTGGCGCGGGTGGAGGAGACGAGGTCGGCGCGGCCACGGACCGGCTCGGGCAGGATCGGCAGGGCGAAGGTGGCGTCCTCGGTGAACGACTCGCCCCACTCCTCGATGCGGTGCAGGTCGAGGAGCTGCATCTGGCGGGTGTAGAACTGCTGGACCTCGGCGTGCAGGACCGCGGACTCGACGGCGGGCAGCCGTACGGCGGTCGTGAGATCGGCCAGGATGGTCACGGACTTCTCCGCTTCGTCGGTGGTCAGCACGCGGCTGCTGCGCGTCACTGTGGGCGCCGCACATCGAGCCTTCTTCGAGAAACCCTCGACCCCGGTGCCCTCCAGCCCGCGTCCAGCGGGCTCCGAGCCGGGCGGGACACGGTCGGGGCACCGACCGTTTTTCTGGAGGAGAGACATGACGGCACCCACGAACCCGGTGGCGCTGGTCACCGGTGCCACGAGCGGCATCGGCCTGGCTGTCGCACGCGACCTGGGGCGCCGCGGCCATCGCGTGTTCCTGTGCGCGCGTACGCCCGAGAAGGTCGCCGAGACGGTGGCTCAGCTGCGGAGCGAGGGCATCGAGGCCGACGGCACCGCGGCCGACGTGCGCGACCGTGAGTCGGTGACGGCGCTGGTCGCCGCCGCGGTGGCCGCGTTCGGCCCGATCAGCGTGCTGGTCAACAACGCCGGCCGCAGCGGTGGCGGTGTGACCGCCGACATCGACGACGACCTCTGGTTCGACGTCATCAACACGAACCTGAACAGCGTCTTCCTGCTGACGCGCGAGGTGCTGAAGAAGGGCGGCATGGAGGGCGCCGCCTACGGCCGGATCATCAACATCGCGTCCACGGCGGGCAAGCAGGGTGTCGTGCTCGGCGCCCCGTACTCCGCTTCCAAGCACGGCGTGGTGGGTTTCACGAAGGCGTTGGGCAACGAGCTGGCGCCGACGGGCATCACCGTGAACGCGGTGTGCCCGGGGTATGTCGAGACGCCGATGGCGCAGAAGGTGCGGGCCGGTTACGCGGCCGCGTACGAGACGTCGGAGGAGGCCGTGATGGCGAAGTTCACGGCGAAGATCCCGCTGGGCCGCTACGCGACGCCGGAGGAGGTCGCGGGCCTGGTCGGCTATCTGACGACCGATCTCGCGTCGTCCATCACCTCGCAGGCGCTGAACGTCTGCGGCGGACTCGGCAATTTCTGACCGGAGGGGACACAGTCCGATGTCGAACGAGGAGACGGGCGGGCGGGTGCACCGCACCGTTCACGAGGTGGAGGCCGACGCCCCGGCCGACGTGGTGTACGGGATCGTCGCGGACACCGGCCGGTGGCCGCTGTTCTTCCCGCCGAACGTGCATGTGGAGCAGCTGGAGTCCGACGGCACGACCGAACGGCTGCGGATGTGGGCGACGGCCAACGGGCAGGTGAAGTCGTGGGCTTCGCGCCGTGTGCTGGACCCGTCGGCGCGGCGGATCGACTTCCGTCAGGAGGTGTCGGCGGCTCCGGTGGAGTCGATGGGCGGCTCGTGGATCGTGACCGAGCTGGGTCCCGAGCGTTCGCGGCTGACGCTGCTGCACGACTTCACGGTCGTGGGTGACGATCCGGCGGACGTGGAGTGGGTCGAGCGGGCCACGGACTCCAACAGCCGCAAGGAGCTGGAGAACCTGCGGACTCTGGTGTCCGGCTGGCGTGCTCTGGAGGGCCTGGTGCTGTCCTTCGAGGACTCCGTGCGGATCGACGGTCCCGCGGAGCGGGTGTACGCGTTCCTGGAGCAGGCCGGCAAGTGGCCGGAGCGGGTGGCGCACGTGGACCGGCTCGAGCTGACCGAGGACGAGCCGGGCGTGCAGGTGATGGCGATGGACACGCGGACCGCCGACGGGTCGGTGCACACCACCGAGTCGGTGCGGGTGTGTTTCCCCGAGGACCGGCGGATCGTCTACAAGCAGACGGAGACGCCCGCTCTGATGGCGGCGCACACGGGCCGCTGGACGGTCGTGCCGGCCGAGGGCGGTGGCGTCGTCGCGACGTCGCACCACAGTGTGGTGCTGCGCGAGGAGCCGATCGAGCGGGTGCTGGGCCAGGGTGCGGACGTGGCGCGGGCGCGTGGTTACGTGCGCGAGGCGCTGGGCCGCAACAGCACGGCGACGCTGAACCTGGCCAAGGCGTTCGCGGAGAGCGCGGCGTAGGCCCGGGCGTGCGAAAGGGGGGCGGCGGCCCGGGGGGGGGGTGCCCGCGCCGTCCCCCGCCCCCCTAAACGCCTGGGCCGGCGGTCCGATTTACCCGGTGGGGCCGGGGGGAACTGCGGGAGAAGTCCCACCGGCCCGCAGTCGAACTCCGTCAGTAGGTGAGCCCGAACCCGATCGGGAAGAGTTCCTTCGACGGGTCGTCGGCTCGCTGGACCGGCACGGGCAGCCTGCCCTGCGGCTCGGCGGCGCCCGTGAGGACGCGTACCGCCGCCCGCAGTTCGACGTCGATCCAGGAGTACGCGGCCAGATGCGCGGCCGAGACGTCCAGCTGGGCCACGTCGTACGGGTTGCGCATCGACAGCGTGACCACCGGGACGCCGGTCGCCGCGACCGCCTTCACCAGCTTCTGCTGGGCGCTGCCCGCCGTCACGTTGTACGTGCCGATCAGCACCGCGTCCTGGCCCGCCGCGGCGGCGACGGCCTGGTCGATCGCGGCCTGGCTGGGGGCCGTGCCGGTGGCCAGGACCGTCGTGGTGAAGCCGAGTTCGGTGAGGGCGGCGCCCAGCACGGTGGTGGGCGGGCCGTCGCTCAGGGAGGGCGAGGCCGGGTTCGCGCCGAGCACCAGGACCTTCTTGTGGGTGCGCCGGTTCAGCGGCAGCAGCCGGTCCTTGTTCACCAGGAGCGTCGTCGTGCGCTCGGCGATCCGGTCGGCGGCGGCGAGGTGCTGGTGGGTGCCGACCGTCTTGTCGACCTGGCCGTGCGACACGTACGGCTCGTCGAACAGGCCCAGCTTGGCCTTGAGCCGCAGGATGCGCAGGATCGACTCGTCGAGCCGCTCCTCGGTCAGCTCGCCGCCCTTCACGGCGTTCAGCACCGCGTTCCACGCGACGGACAGGGACGGCGGGTTGAGCAGCTGGTCCACGCCCGCCTTCAGCGCGAGCACGGGTACGCGTTCGTCGCCGTACTTGGTCCGTACGCCCTGCATGCCGAGCGAGTCGGTCACCACGACGCCGTCGTAGCCGAGCTGCTCGCGCAGGATGCCGGTGAGGATCGGGTGCGAGAGGGTCGCCGGGTCCTCGGCCGGGTCGAGGGCCGGTACCACGATGTGCGCCGTCATGATCGAGTCGATGCCGGCGGCGATCGCCGCCTCGAACGACGGCTTGTCCAGCTGCTCCCACTGCTCGCGCGTGTGGTGGATGTACGGCAGCTTGGCGTGCGAGTCGTCGACCGTGTCGCCGTGCCCCGGGAAGTGCTTGGCCGTCGACGCGATGTGCGCGGACTGGTAGCCCTTGACCTGCGCGGCGACCATCCCGGCGACGGCCTTCGGGTCGGCGCCGAAGGAGCGGACGCCGATCACCGGGTTCGCCGGGTTGATGTTGACGTCCGCGTCCGGCGCGTAGTCCTGCCGGATGCCGACCGCGCGCAGCTCGGCGCCCGCGATCTGGCCCGCCTTGCGCGCGTCGGCCCGCGAGCCGCCCGCGCCGAGCGCCATCGCGCCCGGGAACAGGGTGGCGGGCTTGCCGACCCGGGCCACTATGCCGTGCTCCTGGTCCGTCGAGATCAGCAACGGGACGCGGGAGTCCTGGGCGAGGCCCGCGGCCTGGATGCCGTTGCTCAGGTCGGCGATCTGGTGCGGGTCGCGGACGTTGTGCGCCCACGCGAAGTAGATGATGCCGCCCAGCTTGTAGCGGTCGATCATCTCGGCGGCCGTGCGGACGCCGATCTCCTTGAGGTTGGCGTCGATGTCGGCCTGGTCGGGGTCGGTGGCCGAATGGCCGTAGACCCGCATCACGAACAGCTGGCCGACCTTCTCCTCCAGGGACATCCCGGAGATGACCTGCTTGAGGGCCCGGTCGGAACGGGCCCGGTCCTCATCGGTTTCGGTGGACGCCTGGGCGGGTGCGGCGCTCAGGCCTGCGGCGGCGACCGTGGCGGTCGCGGCGGCGATCAGCGTACGTCTGGACAGCTCGGGCACGTGCGCTCCTTCCGGAGGGAGGGGCGGTGTGAAGAAAACTTCCGCGCGACACGGATATCGAGAAAGTTTCTGCCAGTCAAGGTACTTGGCGGGGTGCTCCGGGTTGTGGCGGGTGTTCGGCAGCGTCTGCCGGGGGCGGATTCGTCGCCGGGTGCGGGCCGGTGGGGCTTCTCGCGCAGTTCCCCGCGCCCCTGGAGATGCGCACTTCGTGCGCCATCTCCATC
>NZ_JBHYTK010000261.1:0-6673 GCF_042749255.1 Streptomyces sp. NPDC059524
GCCCGGATGTGCCGGGCCGGCGGCCGCCGTGGGGGTGCCACTCGAGTGACCGGTCCCGTGGGGGTACTGCGCGCCTTCCCCGAAGGCGCGCCCCCATGCGCATCGCCCGTGAACCACTCGCACATCGCCCGCGCATCGCCCGCGCATCGCCTCGGCGCGCTGGCCCGACCGGGTGACCCGTGGCGGAGCGCGGAGCTACTGCGTGCAGACCGTCTTGCCGGTGGCGAGGGTCGCGCAGGCCTTGGCGTCGGCGGCCGATCCGACGGCCAGCATCGGCGTGTACGCGTCCGTGTCGGCCTTCCCGACCAGGCCCTTCTTCGAGGACTCGGTGCCGGACTGCAGGACCACGCTGTCCCCGGGGGCCGCCCCCTGGACGCGGGCCCAGGCCGCCTTGCACGTCTTGCTGTAGCGGACCTGGACGACGGTCGTGCCGGACCTGATCTCCGCCCCGTTGGCCGCGAGGTCGCCGCCGCAGCCCATGGCCTCCGGGTCCTTGCCGGTGCAGCTGTCCCCCACGCACTCGACGCCCGCGGGCAGCTTCGGCGCGCTGGTCGTCGGGGTGGGCGTCGGCTCGTCGGCCTGGTCGCCCTTGTCGCCGCCGTTGAACAGCACGTCGGCGAGGGCGGCGACGAGCGCCACGCCGACGACGCCCGCGAGCACCATCGTGATCCCGCGCCGGCCGCCCCCGCCGCCCTTCCCGTTCCCGTTGCCGTTGCCGCGGCGGCCCCCACCGCCGGGCGCGGCCGGGGCCGCGGGCTGCGCGGAGGGGCCGAAGCCGTCGCTGCGGGAGCCCATGGCCGGCGAGACGCCCGCCGGGCCCGCGACGCCGGTGGGCCGGGCCGCGGTGGCGCTGCCGCCCCGGCCGCCGCCCTGGGCCGCACGGCCGCCCGGCGCGTCACCCCCGAACTCTCCCAGGGCCGCGCGGGCCTGGGAGATGCGTATCGCCTCCATGGTCATGTCGTGGCGCATCTCGGAGCGGCTCCAGGCACGCTCGGCGAGCTCCCACATGGTGGTCAGGTGCATCGGATTGGTGCCCGTGACCTCGGCGAGCGCGACGATCGCGCCCTTCGGCGGGAGCAGCCGCCCGTTCAGATACCGCTCCCACGAGGTCTTGCTGTAGCCCGTGCGGTCCGACAGTGCGGCGATCCCGAGCCCGCTGCGGTCGACCAGCCGGCGCAATTGGCTGGCGAACTCCTTGACCTGCGGATCGAGTTCGTCCGGTAGCGCCTTCCAACGAGGCATTGCCTTCCCCCTATTCCCCCCGTTACGTGCCTGATTCCCCCGCGCCGCGCCAACGCTTCGGCCCCCACTGCCTACCCATTGGGATGCGGGTAGCCAGGATGTCAGTTCCCCGGCAGGGGGCGCACGGGGGCATCCGGCCCCGCCCGCGCCTCGGTGCGCCCCCGCACGCCGCACCGGGTCCGGGACGTCCGGGACGATCCCGATTTTCCAGGCTATGTGCGCGATCCGCCCCCGTGCGACAGAATCCCCGAACCTGCCCGGGGATCACCACACAGGGACGGACTCGCTCCGTTCGTCACCGGCCGGTCAGCGCACGGTGAAGTGCAGGGTGTCCTGAAGGAAGGGGATCTTCAGCCACGGATCGGGCTGCGCCATGAGCGCGAGCAGCACGATGACGGCCCCGAGGATCCCGTAGGTCAGCAGGTCGGTGAAGCGGGAGCGCACGGCGAGCATGCCGACGCTCGGCAGCACCCAGCGCAGCACGGCCCCGCCGAGCAGCGCGACGCCGACCAGGATCGTGCCGATCCGGAACAGGTCGAAGGCCGTCAGGAGCAGCCCGAGGCCGGTCACCGCGAGGACGGCGATCAGCGGCCACTGCCGGGCGGGCGCCGGGGAACCGCCCGGGGCGGCGCGGCCGCCGCCCTCGGGGCGCGCGGTGTCGCGGGTCCACCGCGGGAAGCGGCGCGTGCCGTGCTTCTCCCCGCCGGTGGTCACGTCAGCCGACACCGTTCGCGTTCCGCTCCGCGGCCTCGACCACGTTGACGAGGAGCTGGGCGCGGGTCATGGGGCCGACGCCGCCCGGGTTCGGGGAGATCCAGCCGGCGACCTCGGCGACGCCGGGGTGCACGTCGCCGACGATCTTGCCGCTCTCGTCGCGGGAGACGCCGACGTCGAGGACGGCCGCGCCGGGCTTGATGTCCTCGGGCTTGATCAGGTGCGGCACACCGGCGGCGGCCACGACGATGTCGGCGCGGCGCAGGTGGGCGGCGAGGTCACGGGTGCCGGTGTGGCACTGGGTGACCGTCGCGTTCTCCGACTTGCGGGTGAGCAGCAGCGGCATGGGGCGGCCGATGGTGACACCGCGACCGACGACGACGACCTCCGCGCCCTTGATCTCCACGCCGTGCTCGCGCAGCAGCGTGATGATGCCGTACGGGGTGCAGGGCAGCGGGGCCGGCTCGTTCAGGACGAGGCGGCCGAGGTTCATCGGGTGCAGGCCGTCGGCGTCCTTGGCCGGGTCCATCAGCTCGAGGATGCGGTTCTCGTCGATGCCCTTGGGCAGCGGGAGCTGGACGATGTAGCCGGTGCAGGCGGGGTCCTCGTTGAGCTCGCGGACGACGGCCTCGATCTCCTCCTGGGTGGCCGTGGCCGGCAGCTCGCGCTGGATCGAGGCGAGGCCGACCTGCGCGCAGTCGCGGTGCTTGCCCGCCACGTACTTCTGGCTGCCGGGGTCCTCCCCCACGAGGATCGTGCCGAGGCCGGGCGTGACGCCCTTCTCCTTCAGCGCCGCCACGCGGGCGGTCAGGTCGGACTTGATCGCGGCTGCGGTGGCCTTGCCATCGAGAATCTGGGCAGTCATGCGGCCATTGTTCCAGGGCGGCCGCCGTTCACCCAAGTTGCACTTGCACAACGGCCCCGGGAAGCGGCTGGACAGGGGCCCGGTCCGTTGAGAAGCATGATCGGCACCGCTCTCTCCTTGTCGTCCCCGGAGGAAAACCCGCCATGAGTTTCGGCGACCCGAACAACCCCTACGGCCAGCAGCCGCCCCAGGGCAACCCGTACGGACAGCAGGCCCCACAGGGCGTGCCGCCGCAGGGTTACGGCCACCCGCAGCAGCCGGGCCAGCCCTACGGCGCCTACCCGCAGCAGCCGGGCGGCCCGATGGGCCCCGGCGTCCCGCCGCTCGCCTCGATGGGCCGCCGGTTCGGCGCCCGCATGATCGACGGCGTCCTGTTCTTCGTCCTCTACGCGGTCTTCCTCGCTCCGAAGTTCACCGACCTGATCGACACGGTGACGGCCTGCGACGCGAGCTCCCCCACGTACGACACGTGCGTGAACGACGCGGTCTCGGACTTCCAGTCCGGGATCCTGCCGGTCGCCGGTCTGTTCATGGTCCTGGTGCTGGCCTACGAGG
Source organism: Streptomyces sp. NPDC059524 (assembly GCF_042749255.1). Taxonomy (NCBI): domain Bacteria; kingdom Bacillati; phylum Actinomycetota; class Actinomycetes; order Kitasatosporales; family Streptomycetaceae; genus Streptomyces; species Streptomyces sp. NPDC059524. The sequence continues at coordinate 3,377 of NZ_JBHYTK010000261.1, forward strand.
TCCTGATGATCGCGTTCGTCGGCGCCACGCTGGGCAAGCTGGCCGTCGGCATCCGCGTCCTGAAGGCGGACGACGGGCAGAAGCCGGGCATCGGCGGAGCGTTCCTGCGCTGGGTCATCCCGACCGTCGGCTCGTTCGCCTGCGGCATCGGCCAGCTCCTCGTCTACCTGTCCCCGTTCTGGGACAAGTCCGGCCGCATGCAGGGCTGGCACGACAAGGTCGCGAGCACGGTCGTCGTCCACGTCAAGGGCTGAACCGCCCGAGGCCCACAGGTGGCCGCAAACGCCCCTACGTTCGGGGGGTTTGCGGCCATCGGTCTTATCCGGGCCCGCCCTCTTCCCTACCCTGAGCCGCGAAACCGTCGGAGAAATCCGAGGAAATCGGGGGAAGGTGGGCCACCACCATGCACAGTGTCATCGTCGTGCCCGCGCCGGACACGGGGCCGCGGGAGCAGTTCCGGCTGGGGCCGGGCGAGCGTCTGCGCTTCGGGCGCTGCGACCGGAGCAACGACCTGACGTTCGCGCACGAGGGCGTGTCGCGCGTCGCGGGCGAGATCACCGCCCAGGGCACCTTCTGGGTGCTGAGCAACCTCAGCTCCCGGCAGACCTACGTGGTGGAGAACCCGGAGGGCGCGGGCGAGCACATCAAGGTCGCCGCGGGCCGGCTCGACGCGCCGGTGCCCTTCGAGTTCTCCCGGGTCGTGCTGCCCGCCGCGGGCGACCTGCTGCCGTTCGAGGTGTGGGCGCCGCGGCACGACTACGCGCGGGGCGCGGACCGGGCGGGCGAGGGGGCGCCGACCGCGCCCGCGTTCAGCCTGGACCCCGGCAAGCGGTACTTCGCGGTCCTGGCCGCACTGTGCGAGCCGCGGCTGCGCGGGCAGCCGCACGCCGCGCTGCCGACCGTCGACCAGATCGCCGAGCGGCTGCGCCCGACCTGGCCCGCGTCGAGCCGCTCCGCCGTGCAGTGGAACATCGACTACCTCGCGGTGAAGCTGCGCCTGAAGTCCGGCCCCGACACCTGGGACCCCGGCCCGCGCCTGAACGGCAAGCGGGAGTCCCTCGCCTCCCTCGCCCTCCGCTTCGACCTCGTGCGGGAGGACGACCTGGCGGTGCTGAGCGGCGGCCCGGGGCGCTCGTGAGCGGGTCCGGGGGCGCCTTCGGGCACACGGTGCGGGTGGCGAAGGGGTTCCGGCTGGGCCACTGGGAGGTGCGCGAGCCGCTGGCCTCCGGGGCCTTCGGCACGGTGTACGCGGCCCGCCGCGCCCGGCCGTCGGACACGCTGCCGCGCACGGCCGCGCTGAAGTTCCTGCCGACCGGCACCCGCACCCCGCGCCAGCTCTCCCACCTGCGGGAACTGGCGGACCGTGAGGTGCAGCTGCTGCGCCGGCTGCGCGACACACCCCGGCTGGTGCGGCTCTACGAGACCCTCACCGTCGACGCGCCCGACCAGCCCGGGCTCGACGGCGCCACCGTCCTCGTCCTGGAGCTGGCCGAGGGCTCGCTGGCCGGGCTGCTCGAGCGCGCACCGGCCCCGCCGCACGGCCCCGAGCTGCTCGCCCAGGTGTGCCAGGGGCTGGACCAGCTGCACCGGGCGGGCTGGGTGCACGGGGATCTGAAACCGGCCAACGTGCTGCTGCTCGCCGACGGTTCGGTGCGCCTGGCCGACTTCAACATGGCGGCCGAGCTGGACGGCACGCACGCGTACACGCCGGCCTTCGCGACGCCCGACTACACGCCGCCGGAGCTCCTGTGGGCGGAGATCGGCGAGCGCGGGCAGCGGATCCGGGCGACGGCGGACATCTGGGCGTTCGGCGTTCTCGCCCATCTGGTGCTCACCGGCGCGTTCCCGCTGCCCGGCGGCACGCCCGCCGCTCGCCGCGACGCGGCGGTGCGCTACGCGCGGGGAGGCGACGAACTGCGGCTCGCCCCCGGCGTCCCCGACGCCTGGCGCGGCATCGTCACCGACTGCCTGGCCCGCACCCACGCGGAGCGCGCCGCCCTGGACGCGGCGGAGCTGCTGCGCCGGGTGGAGGCGGTCACGGGCGTCCGGTCCGCGCGGCGGCCGCGCGGACCGCGCCGGCGCCGGGTCCTGGCCTGGGCTGCGGGTGCGGTCGTGGCGGCGCTCGCGGCGGGCGGGGCGACGCTCGCGCTGACCGGCGGCGGCCTGCCGGGCGGCGCTCCGGGCGAGGACCGGAAGGCCGCCGCCCGGTACGGCGCGGCCGAGCTGCGCACCGACGCGGGTGTCCCGGTGCGCTATCGGAAGCTGATCGTGGACGCCGCGCACGGCTGCCACGAGCCGGAGGTCACCCCCGCCCTGATCGCCGCGATCCTGAAGGCGGAGAGCGGCTTCGACCCGGATCTGTCCGACCCGGCCAAGGACGAGTACGGGATCGCCCGCTGGACCCCCTCCGTCCTCTGGTACTGGATCGACCCGCGCCGCAGACCCCAGGTGATCAAGGATCTGCGGCCGCCGTTCCCCCCGGACGTGTCGATCCCGGCGGTCGGCCGGTACACCTGCGACATCGCCCGCCAGCTCGCCCCGCCCGGCCGGGTCGAGGGCGAGCGCGGCGTGCTCGTCGCGGTCGGCTACCGCACCTCCGCCGGGACGGTGAACAAGGAGGGCGGTGTGCCCGACCGGGTCCGCCCGTACGCGGACCGGGTCGGGCACTGGCTCAAGGCGTACACACCGCCCGGGGCCGGTCAGTAGCAGTTGCGGATCTTCCAGACCGGGCCCCAGTCGTAGCTGGTGGACTGGGCGTCGACCGGCACGTTCTTCAGGACGTTGCCGGACTGGCCGTAGAAGGTGGCGGTCGCCCGGTCGCCGGTCTGGAAGTTGGCGTAGCCGCCGTTGCCCTTGAAGTAGGACAGCGAGTAGGTGTGGCACTCGTAGAGCTTGAACACCTTGTACTGGCCCTTGTTCGGGTCCCAGGTGCGCACGCACAGGTTGCCGGTCGGGCAGGTGTAGCCGGGGCCGTCGCTGTAGAAGTACGGCGCGGCCGGCGACACGCTCGGCGAGGCGGCGGCGACCCGCTCGGCGCGGGCCGGGGACGCGGGCGAGGCGGTGGCGGTGGGCACCAGGCTGACGGCGGCGACACCGGCGGCGGTGGCCGCGGTGCCGAGCAGGAGACGAAGACGCATGAGCTGAACTCCCCGTGGTCGTTCGGGTGTTGCGGTCGAGTTCATCCTGCTCGCGGCGGCGCCCGCTGACAGCCTCGGAGGTCCGAGGGTCCGTCCGGGGGACGGTGGGCAGAGGTGTTGGGCCCCCCCGGGGGGGACCGCGGGGCCCCCCCCCCGCAAA
>NZ_JBHYTK010000262.1:0-326 GCF_042749255.1 Streptomyces sp. NPDC059524
CCTTTGCCCGAGCCTTTCTCCCACCCTCCCGCCCCCTCCGGGGGCGTCGGCCCGGCGCCTGGCCTCGGGCGGGATGATGATGCTCGGCGCCGTACTGAGGCTGCGCCGGCGCTTTCAGCGCTGCCCGCCGGCCCTGGGTCCCCTGCCTCCCGGGCCCTCCGGGACATCGGCCCGAGGTCCAGCGCCCGGCTCCGTGACGTGCCCGGCTCTGGGTGTCCAGCTTTGCCTCAGCCTTTCTCCCACCCTCCCGCCCCCTCCGGGGGCGTCGGCCCGGGCCCAGTACGCTGGTTGGATTGAGAGGGGCTGAGCCGCCAGGTACCACACCT
>NZ_JBHYTK010000262.1:336-6668 GCF_042749255.1 Streptomyces sp. NPDC059524
GGGGCGCGGGCCCGCGGCTCGGGGCCGGGCCTTGTCGGGGGGGCCCCGGCGGCCCTCCGGCCCCTGGTTGTGTTTCAACAGATACCCCCCCGGCCCCCCCCCCCCCCCCCCCCCCCCCGGGGGCCCTCGGCCCGGCGCCTGGCCTCGGGTTGGATGGCGAGGCTCGGCGCCGCCTGGAAGCACCGCTGGCGCTTTCAGCGCCGGTGAGCGACCGTCCGCCCCTCAGGCAACGTTCTGTCCGCCCCTGTCGGGCTGCACGGAGGCGCCGCCGGTTCCGGCCTCAGACACCACTCCCCGCGCGAGTACGCCCTCCACCCGCCCAGCATCGTGACAGCCCTCCAGCCCCGGGCACCTCCAGCCCCGGGCACCTCCAGCCCCGGGCACCTCCAGCCCCGGGCACCTCCAGCCCCGGCCACCCCTCAGGCCGCCGCCGCCTTGGGCAGTCTGCCGCCTGGGGCGGCCACGGGTGGGCAAGGCGGCACCCCGGCGCCGGACGCGCGACCAAGGAGGCGGCGACCCAAGCCCCGCCCGCCCTGCCTCAGCGCTGGCACCCGGCCGAGCAGGCCCCCGGCCCCCTGCCGACGCACCGACGACCCAGCCATCCAAGAGGCACCCCCACCCCGGCCCAGGCCAGATCCCCGCCCCCGCCGGAGAGGCACAGGCACCGGGCCCCGCCCGTCCCCCAGCGGTACGCTGACCAGGTCACACCAAGACACCGAGAAGACACCGACCGACGACCCGACGGACCCCGACGTCCGTCCCCCGGAGGGAAACGCCCATGCCGCTCGAAGCCGGCCTCCTGGAGATCCTCGCCTGCCCGGCCTGCCACGCCCCGCTGAAGGAGGCCGACGCCGAGCTGATCTGCACCGGCAAGGACTGCGGCCTGGCCTACCCGGTCCGCGACGGCATCCCCGTCCTCCTCGTCGACGAGGCCCGCCGCCCCGCGTAACCCCCACCGCGAAGCAGGAGACCGACGCATGTTCGACGAAACCCTCCTGGACGACCCGGACGCGCTCGCCCGAGCCGACCGCCGGGGCCTGCTGCGCGGTGCCGCCGAGGCGGGCGCCCGCGTCCGCACGGCGGTCCTGCACGCCACCGAGGCCGGCATCGGCGACCTGAAGCCCGACGGCCGCCCCCGGACCCTGCTGATCGCGGGCCCCGGCACCGCCGCGCTCGGCGTCTCCGATCTCCTGCGCCGCCTCGCGGGCGCCGCCTGCCCCGTCGTACGGCTGCGCACCACCGGCGTCGCACCCGCCCCGGGCGCCCTGCGCTGGGAGCTGCCCGGCTGGGCGGGCGCCGTCGACCTGCTCCTCGTAGCGACCCCGGACGGCAGCGAGCCGAGCCTGTCCCTCCTCGTCGAGCAGGCCTACCGGCGCGGCGTCTCCGTCGTCGCCGTCGGCCCCGCGGGCGCCCCGCTCACCGAGGCCGTCGCCCGCGCCCACGGCCTGTTCGTCCCCATGGCGACCGCCCCGTACGAGCAGGACGAGCCGGACGCGGCCTCCGCCCCCGGCGCCCTGTGGGCACTGCTCACCCCGCTGCTCGCCCTGCTCGACCGCACCGGCCTGCTCGACGCGCCCCCCGAGGCCCTGGAGAAGGTCGCCGACCGCCTCGACCGTACCGCCGAGCGATGCGGCCCCGCGATCGCCACGTACGGCAACCCGGCCAAGACCCTGGCCTCCGAGCTCGCCGAGGCCCTCCCGCTGATCTGGACCGAGGGCGCCGCCGCGGGCCCCGCCGGACGCCGGTTCGCCGCCGCGCTCGCCGAGCTGGCCGGCCGCGCCGCCCTCGCCGCCGACCTGCCCGAGGCCATGCCCGCCCACGGCGCCCTGCTCACCGGCTCCCTCGCCGCGGGCGCCGACCCCGACGACTTCTTCCGCGACCGCGTCGAGGAGGTCCAGGCCCTGCGCGCCCGCGTCGTCCTGCTCCGCGACCGGCCCGCCGGCAGCCTCAGCGCCGCCCCCGCCGCCCGCGAGCTCGCGCTCTCCCACGACACCGCGATCAGCGAGCTGGAGCCCGAGGAGGGCAGCGATCTGGAGACGCTCGCGGAGCTGATCGCCGTCACGGATTTCGCCGCCGTTTACCTGGGCCTCGCCTCCACGGCGTGAAGTAGTCCCGCCCGGCGCGCAGTCCGCCGGCTCGCCCGACGCGTACGGAGAAAGGCCCCATGGACCGCCTCACCAACCCCATCCGCCCCTACGCCTGGGGATCCGCCACCGCCATCCCGCACCTTCTCGGCACCGAGCCGACCGGCGAACCCCAGGCCGAGATGTGGATGGGCGCCCACCCCGGCGCCCCCTCCGGCACCGACCGCGGCCCGCTCAACGAGGTCATCGACGCCGCCCCCGAGCGCGAACTGGGCCCCGAGGCCGTCGCCAAGTTCGGCCCCCACCTGCCCTTCCTCCTCAAGCTCCTCGCGGCGGGCGCTCCCCTCTCCCTCCAGGTCCACCCCGACCTGCGCCAGGCGCAGCAGGGCTACGAGGCCGAGGAGCGCGCCGGGATCCCCCTCGCGGCCCCGCACCGCAACTACAAGGACGCCAACCACAAGCCCGAACTCGTGTGCGCACTGACCGAGTTCGACGGCCTGTGCGGCTTCCGCGACCCCGAGGAGTCCGCCCGCCTCCTCGAAGGCCTCGGCGTCGACAGCCTCAAGCCCTACGCCGACCTGCTGCGCGCCCACCCCGAAGAGGCCGCCCTGCGCGAGGTCCTCACCGCGATCCTCAGCGCCGACCGCACCGAGATGGCGCACACCGTCACCGAGGCCACCGCCGCAGCCCAGCGCCTCTCCGGCCCCTACGCCCCCTATGCGGACCTCGCCCACCACTTCCCCGGCGACCCCGGGGTGATCGCGGCCATGCTCCTCAACCACGTACGGCTGCAGCCCGGCGAGGCCCTCTACCTCGGCGCCGGAGTCCCGCACGCCTACCTGGACGGCCTCGGCGTCGAGATCATGGCCAACTCCGACAACGTGCTGCGCTGTGGACTGACCCCCAAGCACGTCGACGTCCCCGAACTGCTGCGCATCGTCCGCTTCGAGGCCACCGACCCCGCGATCCTGCGCCCCGAGGCCTCCCCGGACGGCGAAGAGGTCTACGACACCCCCATCGACGAGTTCCGCCTCTCGCGCTACGTCCTGCCCGCGAGCAGCGGCCGCCACGACCTGACCGCCCCCACCCCGCAGATCCTGCTCTGCACCGCCGGCACGGTCCGCGCCGGCACGAACGACCTCGGCCCCGGCCAGTCCGTGTTCGTCCCCGCGGGCGAGAAGGCCGAAGTGTCCGGTACGGGCACGATTTTCCGGGCCACAGTGGTGGCCTGAGCTCCGTCCCACGCGCCCCGTGCTGCAACAATGACCCACTGCAAAAGGCAAGCAAAACAGCGCCTCCCGCCACAGCGGTACAGGACGTCACAGCAGCACGGGTCGTACGAAGGGACACCGGGAACAACATGAGTGCTTCAGGCGGAGCCAAGGCGATCGTGGCGGCACTCGCCGCCAACCTCGCCATCGCGGTAGCGAAGTTCGTAGCGTTCCTCTTCAGTGGCTCCTCGTCGATGCTCGCCGAGTCCGTCCACTCCCTCGCCGACTCCGGCAACCAGGGACTGCTGCTCCTCGGCGGCAAGAAGGCCCAGCGCGAGGCCACCCCGCAGCACCCCTTCGGCTACGGCCGCGAGCGCTACATCTACGCCTTCCTCGTCTCCATCGTGCTCTTCTCCGTCGGCGGCATGTTCGCCGTCTACGAGGGCTACGAGAAGATCAAGCACCCGCACGACCTCGAGCACTGGTACTGGCCGGTCGGCGTCCTCGTCTTCGCGATCATCGCCGAGAGCTTCTCCTTCCGCACCGCCATCAAGGAGTCCAACGAGCTGCGCGGCAAGCTCACCTGGGGCCAGTTCATCAAGCGCGCCAAGGCGCCCGAGCTGCCCGTCGTCCTCCTGGAGGACTTCGGCGCCCTGATCGGTCTGATCCTCGCGCTGTTCGGCGTCGGCCTCACCCTCGCCACCGGCGACGGCGTCTGGGACGGCATCGGCACCCTCTGCATCGGTGTCCTGCTCATCGTCATCGCGATCGTGCTCGCCCTGGAGACGAAGTCGCTGCTCCTCGGCGAGGCCGCCGGGACCGACGAGGTCGAGAAGATCGAGAAGGCGGTCGTCGACGGCGACACCGTCACCGGCCTCATCCACATGCGCACGCTCCACCTCGGCCCCGAGGAGCTCCTCGTCGCCGCGAAGATCGCCGTCCGGCACGACAACACCGCGGCCGAGGTCGCCCGCGCCATCGACGCGGCGGAGACCCGCATCCGCGCCGCCGTCCCGATCGCCCGCGTCATCTACCTCGAGCCCGACATCTACAGCGAGTCCGAGGCCGCCAAGGGCCCCGACCCCGCGGCCACCCCGGGCGGCCCCACCCCGACCCCGGGCCACTGACCTGAACGAAGGGGGGCGGCGAGCCTCACAGGCTCGCCGCCCCCCTTCTCGCATCTCCACGCCCGCTCAGGCCCACGCCCACGCCCGCTTCCGCGGACCCCGGCTCACTCCTGATCCGGTCACTCTTGAACCGGTGACTCCTGATCCGGTCGCCCTGATCCGGTGACTCCTGATCTGGTCACTCCTGAACCGGCCACCCCGCCAGCCGCATCGCCTCGTCCCGCCGCCGCGCCTGCCGCGCGGCGACCCCGCAGGCCAGGCCCCCGATCGCCGAACCCAGCCCGGCGACCCCCGCCCCCGCGATCACCAGCGGCCGCACCGGACTGTCCACGACCCGCCCCTGCACCGCGCCGAGCGGCACCGAACCCGCGTGGTCGCTCTGGAAGTAGCGGGAGTCGTTCGAGTCGCCCCGCTGGTCGCCCATCAGGAACAGCCGGCCGGGCGGAACGCGTACGTCGTAGGCCGGGCCGCCGTTCGCCTCGCCGCCCCGCAGATACGGCTCGGCCAGCTCCCGCCCGTTCAGGCGGGTCGGCCCGGCCGGCCCGCCGGCGTGGGCCACCCGGTCCCCGCCCAGCCCCACGACCCGCTGCAGCACGGGCCGCCCGCCGTAACGCGAGGGCATCGACAGCAGCACCACATCACCCCGGCGCACCTCGTCCCCGTCCACGCGCTCGATCAGCAGCCGCGCGCCGATCGAGTAGGTCGGCTCCATGCTTCCGCCGGCCGCCGTCACCCCTCGATACCCCGTCGCGAGCCACCCCGCCGACCCCACCAGCACCACCACACCCAGCGGCCCCAGCAGCCAGGCCGCCACCCGCAGCCGGCGCGTTCTCCTCTTCATGTGTTTCCCTCCCCGCGCCGCTCACCTGCGGAGCCGCGCGGGGAGAGGCTAGCCCCGGCGGACGGGGTGGGGCCGGGCGAGGCGATCGGTGTAGATTCGTCACGAGCCAGACGTCGCTGCTGATGGCGGTCGGGCGGCCCGCACGCCGGGTCGGCCGAGGGAGAGAGGGCCTCCGACGGACTGCGCTGCGAGTATCGGAGGACACCTGTGTCCGAAGACACCCGCAGACCAGCCATGCGTGCCCGCCCCGCAAGGACGCGGCGCACCAGCCCACCTCGACCGACTGCACTGCACCGAGGAGCAGCTCACACATGACTTCCGCACAGGACTTCAAGGTCGCCGACCTCTCCCTCGCGGCGTTCGGCCGCAAGGAGATCACCCTCGCCGAGCACGAGATGCCCGGCCTGATGTCGATCCGCAAGGAGTACGCGGAGGCCCAGCCCCTGGCCGGCGCCCGCGTCACCGGCTCCCTGCACATGACGGTCCAGACGGCCGTCCTCATCGAGACCCTGGTCGCCCTCGGCGCCGAGGTCCGCTGGGCGTCCTGCAACATCTTCTCGACGCAGGACCACGCCGCCGCCGCCATCGCCGTCGGCCCGAACGGCACGCCGGACAACCCGCAGGGCGTCCCGGTCTTCGCCTGGAAGGGCGAGACGCTCGAGGAGTACTGGTGGTGCACGGAGCAGGCCCTGACCTGGCCGAACACCCCCACCGGCGGCCCGAACATGATCCTCGACGACGGTGGTGACGCCACCCTCCTCGTCCACAAGGGCGTCGAGTACGAGAAGGACGGCAAGGTCCCCTCGGCCGACACCGCCGAGTCCGACGAGCACCGCGTCATCCTCGAGCTCCTCAACCGCACCATCACCAACGGCTCGCAGAAGTGGACCCAGCTCGCCTCGGAGATCCGTGGTGTGACGGAGGAGACCACGACGGGTGTCCACCGTCTGTACGAGATGCACCGTGACGGCACCCTGCTGTTCCCGGCGATCAACGTGAACGACGCCGTCACCAAGTCGAAGTTCGACAACAAGTACGGCTGCCGTCACTCGCTGATCGACGGCATCAA
>NZ_JBHYTK010000263.1:0-6625 GCF_042749255.1 Streptomyces sp. NPDC059524
CGTACGCGGTCACGGCCCTGCGGGTCACCTTCGGGTAGCCGAGGCGGAGCGCGGCCTCGGCCGACTCGAGGCACGGCTCGGCGGTGACGAGGTCAGTAATGCGGTGCCCGCGCAGGCGGGACAGGGCGCGGACCGCGGCGGTGAACGACCTGCCGTGCTCGTCCATGACCGTCTGCGACGTCACGGCCGGATCGACGTCGAGGGGCCACCGGCGCGATCGGGGACATCGACGGCGGCGTCATGGCCGGCCGCAACTGACCTGCTTGGCCTGAGACTTCACGCCGACCCCAGGGCGGACGGTTCCCAGGCCCCACACCCCTCTCTGAAGGAGCGCAACATGAGCGACGTAGGAGTGACCCCGTAGCTCGTAGGTGACTTCCCGTCCCCGCCTGCCGAGTTGCTGGCAAGTGTGGAGGGGCGCCATCGCAACATTGAGCTTGTCCTCGGACACCGGATTAATCCAGATCAACGGGCCGGCCCCGGACGGATCAACGATGGGGACCGGCCACTTACGTGGCCGCTCCGCACCGTCGCTCTGCCCCTTCCGCACATAGCCGAGCGCCATGCACCACCAGTCGTCCAAAGCACGGTGATCCCGGGCATCAAGGGCGATGTCCTTGACACGGGCAGGAGCCCTGTCCTTGTCAGTCACGGGCCCCATGGAAGCACGACGTCAGAGCATGTCCTGCCACAGGGCAAACAATTGCCTGATGCGGCACCAGCGTGCTCAAAGGCCACCTATCGCGCACAGTCACACTACGTGGCCTGTCGCATCGCGGGCTGAGCGTTCTCAGCGAAGGGTGAGTGGCCGCTCCGCCTGCATCAGTACTGTGACTTCGCATGACCGACGCCGAGATCAAGATCACCGCAGGCCTGGTCCGCGACCTGCTGCAGGAGCAGCATCCAGACCTTGCGGGGCTCGCTGTCCGCGAGGTGACGGGTGGCTGGGGCAATCAGATGTGGCGCCTCGGGGACGAGTTGGTCGTGCGTATGCAGCGCATGGACCCCACCCCGGATCTTCAGCTGAAGGAGCGGCGGTGGCTGCCCGTGCTGGCCCCGCGCCTGCCGCTCCCGGTGCCGACCCCGGTACGTTTCGGCGAACCGTCCGCGCGCTTCCCCAGGCACTGGACCGTCATGTCGTGGGTTCACGGCGAGCCGCTGGACTACTCCTCGATCAGCCGCAGCGACCACGCGGCCGACACCCTGGCAGGCTTCCTGAAGGCACTCCACGTGGAGGCGCCCGTTGACGCACCGATCGGCAAGGACCGCGGCGACCACCCCAAGAAGTGCGCTGACGCCTTCGACCAATTCTTCCACACCGTCGTCCGCGACGGCCTCGCTGACGATGTCCGGGCCGTCTGGGACGACGCTGTCGCGGCACCCGAGTGGGAGGGGCCGCCGCTGTGGGTGCATGGCGACCTGCATCCGGCGAACGTCGTCGTTTCGGACGGGACGCTCTCGGGCGTGATCGACTTCGGCGACATGTTCGCTGGCGATCCGGCGTGGGACCTCGCCGCGGCATGGGTCATCCTTCCCGCAGGCGCCACCTCACGCTTCTTCGACGCATACGCGCAGGCGGACGAAGGGACGATCCAGCGCGCCCGCGGGCTGGCCGCCCTGAAGAGCCTGTTCCTCATGCTGATGGGCCAGAACGGCGACCAAGGTCTCCCCGGCGGCAAGCCGACGTGGGGACCCGCAGGCCGGGCAGCGCTCGATCGTGTGCTGAGAGGCTGATGCAGTTCCGAGTGACGAGCCTCAGGGATTCGCCCCACTCCCAACCGTGCGGTCTTGCGCGACTCGGTGCTCAACTTTCGGTGAGAACGCGCAATCTTGGCTGCGCGAGGTCAGCGACCGAGGCCGCCTGCACGGTAGGTGCCCCGGATGGACAACTCCGATGCACGGATTCGGCCCGCCTGTTGCACCGAGCGCAAGCTGACGCGTCTGCTTGCGGTGCCTCCCGGGCTGAGGGGACCAACGCAGCAGAAGAGCACCTGGGACCTGCGCGTCGAAGAATTCCACCAACCGGTCGAAGACCGTCTGAACGTCGCTGGCACGAACTCCGGCCCTTCAAGGCGCGGGCATGAATGCTGGTGCTGCCGGCTGGGGCTAGGTGAGCGATGGCTTGCCCTGTTGCGGGCACCAGCCCAGAGCTACTGGTCGTAGATGACGCTGAATTCCTGGGTCGTCCCCGCGTACCGGACCAACTGTTCGCGGAGCGCAGTCGCAGCCAGGGGTGCTCGGCGTTCCAGTTCTGCCCAGTGGACGAAGCGCAACAGCCTGGGCATCTCGATGAGGCCGGTGATCGCATCCCAGAATGCGGCCCAGTTCATCCCGTAGAACGCAGGGAAGCCGAGTTCCCGCTTGAGAACGTCGTGAAGGTCGCGGTCACTGCTGACTGGCCCAACATCGATCACCACCACGTCCGGCACCTCCGGCTCCGGCACCTCAGCGGCTCCCCAGAAGGACGGGAGCCACCAGCACAGGACCGACGGAGTGACGGGCCAGGGACGATGCGTGCCACTCCTCCAGTCCTCGAAGAAGTCCTCGGCCGGGTCGATCGGACGCCAATCGGGATCAAGCGATTCATCGCCTGCAGGCGGTCGCGTGAACCGTCCGCCCTCCCGGTCACAGGCGCCGAAGGCCTGGAAGTTCTTTTGGGCCTTAACAAGTGACACGCGGTTGGCGCCACCCGGCATGAACGGCCAGCGGAACTGCTGCGCATCGTCTTCCCAGAAGCAGATCGGGCAGATGGCGAACGATCCGGGCCACCCGTCCTCGATGTCGAAGACGAGATGACCGCAGCAGGGGCAGGGCCGACGGGTATCCACCGATGCAGTCTGGCTCGAAGAGCCGGCTCGGGGCGACCTGGTTTTCCGGGAAACGATCACCAGCCGCACTCACGCACCTGCCATGGCCCGTCACGCGGCGGGGACACACCATTCCGCCACCACCCGTTCGCCTCTCCGGGCTTCGGAGGAAACGCGGGCAGCGAAGGCTCTTCAGATCCAGTTTCCCCAGCCGAACGTGGCGATGTAAGCCCGGCGGACGGCATCCCAGCCACGGCCACTGCCGATGTGAATCACTGCCAGTGCAAGAAGGAACCAGGCCGTGAAAGCCCCAGCAATGATCAAGGTCCATCGAGGGCCGGAGAAGCCGGCGACCACGATCAAGGCGATGACCGTCACTCCCAAGCCCACGTGGGCGGCGGGCAGATCTGAACGCAGCGCCTCACGCACAGAGTGGCGCTCTGTCTGCATGTCCCGGGTGTACTGAGAAGCCGAGGCTTCGCCGTTCTCCCGCTCAGAGCTGTGTTCCATGAGTAGGCCCCCCTGTAGATCCGGCTGCGTCTGCAACCCGAGCAGCCTATTCAGTGCCGTGGACGGCCCGCCCCGACCAGAACCAACCTTCTTGACGACCCAGCCCTGCACAAGCGGTCGCGGAGGCAGGCGACACCCGCACCTCCCGGTCGAGCAACACCTCCCGCACGTACTGGTGGATCAACCGCTCCCGCGAGGCCATGCTGATCCGCGACCGGCGCAGACACTGCTCGTGCACCGCCCGGATCGCCTCCGCCACCTCGGTCGTCGCCGAGGGCCGGCCTGCCCGGTCCGCCGGCCGTCGGCCAGCCCGACCAGGCCCGGACTCCCGATAGCGGGGGCCATCCGCTTCAGGGTGCGCTCGCTGACCGACTCCAGCCCGAGCCGGGCGGCCTCGACCTGTGACAGCATGCCGAGCTCGGTGACCCTGGCCAGCTGGCCCTCGCCCAGACTGGTCTTCGCCGGGTCGAAGGCAGGTCGGGGCTCTCCCGGGCGGGCCCAGTGGCGGATACCGCTGCGAAACCCGGTCTCGGCCAACTGCCGTACTCAGTCTCCCTGGTGCGCAGCAGGTGAACGGCCTACGGCGCCTCGCTCCCCCGCGACCTGGTCTGCCGGGCCGCGGAGCGCGGGATCGGCACGCTCGCGCCGACCGGCCGCGACACGAAGAGGTCGCCGCCGTGCGTGGTGTCCAGGCCGCCGTCGAACTCAACGGCGGCACAACACCCGCGGCCACTCCCCAGAACCTCCCTCCGCCCCGGGCGGCGGAAGGTTCTGGAGCGGCGGTCACACGGAGAGACACGCACAGGGAAACAAGTCAGGGGGTTGGTGTGGGTGGGGCCGACTTGGTCTCGCCGAGGCTTGGGGAGCGAGTCGGCTCCCGAAGGGCCCCAGGTGCAGGCACACCGGCGGTTACGCGACGGGGTCTCGCCTTCGTCCACGCCGTCGTCGCCACGGCCCACACAGGAACGGCACATGCGACGAAACACTGGGGCTGCTCCGACCGTCACCCTTGACCTGCCCTCGGTGTCCTGGCTCAGACATCCGCCGCGAAGCAGTTCGTTGATCACGTGTTCACTGCCGTGGCGGCCCGCTCATTGTGTTCGCGGAGCAAGCACGTGACGGTGGCGGGTGAGGAGTGATGGCCGCTCTTCGAGCCTGTGGTGATGACGAGCCGCTTGGCGATGCCGGGCAGGCTCATCTCTCGGCCGTGCAGGTGGAGGGCAGTGGACAGCATGGACTCGTCGGTGACGCCCGCGCCGCCGATGGTCTTGCCACGCTTGCGGGCGGGCTCGTGGCGGGCCCTGCGCGCCCTTCATCTCTCCGGTCAGGAACCACGGGCCGACATCGCTGGTCTTCAGTTCCTGGGCGAGCACGGCGCGTTCGATGCCGCGGGCTGCACGCAGGCCGGTCCGTGACGCTCACCAGCCGATCGGCAACGCGGTCACCCCCGGCACGTCGATCCGGATCGGCTTGGGCGCACGAGACGGGCCCACGGTCCTGGAGATGGCCGACCGGGCCTCTCACCGGAGGAACGCCAACGGGGCTGCGAGCAGTTCTATCGCACCGACACGTCCCGCAGCCGCATCCTTGGCGCCGGCCTCGGCCTGTCCATCGTGCACTTCCTCGTCAACTGTCCGGCGCACCGGACTCAGCATCCTGGCTGGACACTCTGCATGCCCAACGCCAGCTTCGAGGGGCATCGCACCACACATCGGCCGGGCAGAAAGCGCCCTCCCCCGCTGCGGCGCCTGTGGGTACAGATGGACATCCCACCCGTGCAGGGCGCGGCGCGTGCCGGCGCGCCTTCCGCCCCGCCTCACTCGCCGATCACGGGCGCGGGCGGCCTCAGCACGCCCTCCGCCTCCTCCACCAGGCGGGCCGCCGCCAGCAGTCTGTCCTCTCGGTGGTGGGGGGCGGCGAGCTGGACGGAGCAGGGCAGGCCGTCGGGCGCGAGGCCGGCGGGGACGGTGATCGCCGGGTGGCCGGTGTCGTTGAAGACCGAGGTGTATGCGATGGGCAGGGTGCCCTCGCGGACGGCGGTCAGCGTGTCGGGGCCCTCGGCGGGCCATGCGGTGGTCGGCACGGTCGGCAGGAGCAACAGGTCGTAGCGGTCGAAGAGGTCCGCCGTCCACTGATCGAGCTGGGCGCGGTGCAGCCAGTGTGCGGCTGCCTCCTCCGGGGTGAGCTTGCTGCCGTCCTCCAGGAGGCGGGCGAACCACGGCTCGAAGTCGTCGCGGCGGGAGGCGAGTTCGTCGGCGAGCCCCAGACAGCGGTGGTACGCAAGGAGCTTCTGGCGGAGCTGGAAGGGGTGGGGGTAACTGTCGGCGTCGGGCAGGACGGCGTCGTCCTCGCGCACCTCGTGGCCCTCGCCGCGCAGCAGGGCGGCCACCCGTTCCAGGGCGGCGAGCATCTCGGGGCGCGGGGAGGCCACCCCGAGCGTGGTGAGGATCCCGACGCGGAGCGCGGGCAGCGGGGTGTCGAGTGCAGCCACGTACGAGCCTGACGGCGCGGGCAGTGAGAACGGGTCGCAGGCGTCGTAACCGGCGGCGACGTCCAGGTGGAGGGCGGTATCGCGTACGGTGCGGGCCATGCCGGAGAGGCAGGTGTTCTGTGGCCAGTTCGGCAGGCGGACCGGGCCCTGCGGGATGCGGCCGCGGCTGGGCTTGAGCCCGGGGAGTCCGCACAGCGCGGCCGGGATGCGGGTCGACCCGCCCCCGTCGCCGGCCGTACCGAGCGCCACGAGTCCGGCGGCGACGGCCGCTGCGGCGCCTCCGCTGGAACCGCCCGGCGAACGGTCCGGGTTCCAGGGGTTGCGGGTGACACCGAAGGCGTCGTTGGCGGTGTGCACGGCGGCGCCGAGCGGCGGAGTGTTGGTCTTGCCGATGATCAGGGCGCCGGCCGCACGCAGCCGGGCCACGTGTACGGAGTCGCGCGCGGCGGGCGGGGCATCGCGGAATGCGCTGGTTCCGCGCGTCGTGGGGAGACCGGCGGCGTCCTCCAGGTCCTTGACGAGGACGGGCAGGCCGGTGAGCGGACCGGACTGCTCGCCGCGGGCGAGCCGTCGTGTCAGGGCATCGGCGTCGGCACGGGCTCGTTCGGGATCGAGTGCCACGACGGAGTTCAGTGCCGGGTCGACGGTCGCGATGCGGTCGAGGGTGTGGTCGGTCAGTTCCCGCGGGGAGAGCGCGCCGTCGTGGACGAGCGTGACTAGTTCGGTGGCAGTGGCGTAGTTCAGATCTGTCATGGCAGGACGTTCTCCTTGGGCGTGTCGGACGGGCCAGAGGTGTTGGCGGTGTGGGGTGCGGCGG
>NZ_JBHYTK010000264.1:0-6617 GCF_042749255.1 Streptomyces sp. NPDC059524
GCCCCGCGGGGCGGGTGGTGGGGGCGTGGTGTGTGTTGTCGCCCCCCCCCCTCCGGGGGGTCCCGGCGGGGGGGGGCCCCCCCCCCCCCGGGCCCCCCCCCCGCGCTGAGCCGTCCTCGCTGCCTACCGCTTGTCGGCGCCCACCGGAACCGCGTGCCGGAGCCGGGCGCAGCGCGGGCACCGGATGAGCCGGCCGGGACCGAGTCGGTCGGCCTGCTGCATCGGGAACGAAGCGGTGCTGAACACGTGCCCCTCGGCACATCGGACGACGGTGCGCTCCATCGAGTCCATCAAGTCCCGGAGTCCCTTCCCCACGAGCCATGTGGTCAGTTTCCTGACCGACGACGGGGTCACATTACGGGATGAAAGGGACGCGAATCCACGCGGCGCTCCGCCTCTGAACAACCCTCGCGCGGTCCCCCCACCGTACGCCCCAACTCCCTTCACCCGCAGTCACTTCCAGGCCCCGGAACGCAGCCGGGCCCCGGCGCTCACGCGCCCGGGGCCCGGGATGAGGTACAGTGTCCGCCAGTACGGATCAGTTCAACGGCCGTACCGCGCGGGTGTAGTTTAATGGTAGAACATCAGCTTCCCAAGCTGAGAGCGCGAGTTCGATTCTCGTCACCCGCTCCACCGGACCCCTGAGTCAGCGACTCGGGGGTTGTTTGTTTTCCGTTCCCGCGCGAGCCGCGAACTCCTTCAGGAACAGGGCCTCCACGTGGGCCATGTGCTCGATCTCCGTCGGGTCGACGCTCTCGTTCGGGGCGTGGATGAGGCAGCGGGGTTCCTCCACTCCCATGAGGATGATCTCGGCGCGGGGGTAGGCCGAGGCGAAGACGTTGCACAGGGGGATGGAGCCGCCCTGGCCGAGGAAGGCGAGGGGTTTGCCGTAGACCTCGCTCATGGCCGTGCCGAGGGCCTGGTAGGCGGGGCCGTCGGTGGCGGCGCGGAACGGGGAGCCCGTGCTCTCCGTCTCGACGGTGACGCGGGCGCCCCAGGGGGCGGCTTGGGTGAGGTGTTTGGTGAGGGCCTCGCGGGCGGTGCCGGCGTCCATGTCCGGCGGGACGCGGAGGCTGACGCGGGCGCGGGCGGTGGCGGGGACGGCGGCCGCGGAGCCGACGACGGGCGGGCAGTCGATGCCGAGGACGGTGACGGCGGGGCGGGCCCACAGGCGGTCGGCGACCGTGCCGGTGCCGGTGAGGTGGACGCCGTCCAGGACGCCGGCGTCGCGCCGGAAGGTCGCCTCGTCGTAGCCGACGCCCTCCCAGGTGCCCTCGCAGTCCAGGCCGTCGATCCGGGTGGCGCCGGTGGCCGGGTCGCGCAGGGTCGACAGGGTCTGGATCAGGGCGGCGAGCGCGTCGGGGGCGGGGCCGCCGAACATGCCCGAGTGGATCTCGCCCTCGAGGGTGTCGAGGGTGACGACGAGGTTGGCGAGGCCGCGCAGGGTGATCGTCGCGGTGCCGGTGCCGACCTCCGCGTTGCCGGTGTCGCACACCAGCAGGGCGTCGGCGAGGAACTCCTCCGGGTGCTCGGTGACGTACGCCTCCAGGCCGCCCGTGCCCTGTTCCTCCGAGCCCTCCGCGACGAACTTCAGGCCTACGGGGATGTCGTCGCCGAGCGCCCTGAGCGCGGTGAGGTGCATGACGATGTTGCCCTTGCAGTCCGCGGTGCCGCGCCCGTACCAGCGGCCGTCGCGCTCGGTCAGGGTGAAGGGCGGGGTGGTCCAGGCGGCGTCGTCGAGCGGCGGCTGGACGTCGTAGTGGCAGTAGAGCAGGACGGTGGGCGCGCCGGGCGGGGGCGGGCGGTGGCCGACGACGGCGTGGCTGCCGTCGGAGGTCTCGACGAGGTGCACGTCGTGCAGGCCGGCCTCGGAGAAGGCGTCGGCGACCCAGCGGGCGGCCTTGTGGCACTCCTCGGGCGGGTACTGGCGGGGGTCGGCGACCGAGGGGACGGCGACGAGGTCGGTCAGGTCCTGCTTCGCGCGCGGCATCAACGCCGCGATGCGTGCGGCCAGTTCAGTCATGCGTTTCGCCTCACCGTGTCGTCGGTCTTCAGGTCGTCGAGCTTGTCCTTGAACGTGTCGAGCTTGTCGGGGCAGTAGATCTTCAGGATCTCGGCCTCGGCGCGCAGGGCGCGGGCGTCTCCGATGACGGGGCGCTGGCCGACGAAGGCGGCGCCGTTGGAGACGTTGATCTTCCAGAGGGCGGAGGCGAGGGCGCCGGCGGGGTCCTCGCAGACGGTGCCGCCGTCGGTACCGAGGGCCCGTTCGATCGTCTCCGTGTCGGGGCGGGGGTAGCCGGCCTCCTCGGCGGCGTCGGCGAGCTGGTTCGCCTTCTTCGCCGCCTCGTTGCCGGTCTTCACGCTCTCGTACTGGATGATTCCGATGATCGCGAGGACGACGAGGAGGACGATCGCGCCGACGTAGATCCACTTGTGTTCGGAGGCGAAGCGGGTGGGGCTCATGACGTGCCGCCTTCCTCGGCGGCCTCGGTGCGCCAGCCGGGTTTGCGGAACTTGAGGAACGCCCACGGGATGAGCAGGCCGAGGATGATGAGGCCGGAGCCGATGAGCAGGACGTACGACCAGACGCTGCCGCTGCCGAACTGCGAGGGCGGTACGAAGCCGATGGCGAGCGCGGCGAGGGAGGCCAGCAGGCCGACCGTGCACAGCAGGCCGAGGGCGGGGACGCGGTAGCCGCGCGGGTGGTCGGGCTGGGTCTTCCGCAGGCGCATCGCGGCGACGAACATCAGCAGGTAGACGATGAGGTACACCTGCGTGGTGATCGTCGAGAAGATCCAGTACACGTTGGAGACGTTCGGGATCAGCGCGTACAGCAGGGCGATGACGGTGGTGACGACGCCCTGGGTGACGAGGATGTTCTGCTGGATGCCGAACTTGTTGAGCTTCTGCAGGAACGGCGGCAGGTATCCCTCGCTGCGGGAGATCTCGAGGAGGCCCTTCGACGGTCCGGCGAGCCAGGTGAGCATGCCGCCGAGGGCCGCGGAGATCAGCATCACGGCGGCGATCGGGGTCATCCAGCCGATGTGGAAGTGGGAGAAGAAGGCGTCGAAGGCCTGCATCACGCCCGCGGTGAGGCTGAGTTGGTTCGCGGGGACGACCCAGCTGATGGCCAGGGCGGGCAGGATGAAGATCAGCAGGACGAGGCCCATCGCCAGGAACATCGACTTCGGGTACTCCTTCGCCGGGTTCTTCAGCGAGGAGACGTGGACCGCGTTCATCTCCATGCCGGAGTAGGAGAGGAAGTTGTTGACGATGAGGACCAGGCTCGCGAGGCCGGTCCACGCCGGCAGGAGGTGGTCCGAGGTCATGGGGGCGGCGGAGGCGTTGCCCTGGCCGAGGAAGACCATGCCGAGGACCACGAGGAGGGTGCCCGGGATGAGCGTTCCGATGATCAGGCCCCAACTGGACAGTCCGGCCAGGGCTTTGGTGCCGCGTGAGGACACCCAGACGCCGGTCCAGTACAGGACCATGATGACGATCGCCGTGTAGAGGCCGTTGGAGGCGAGGGACGGGTCGATGACGTACGCGATGGTGCTCGCGACGAAGGCGAGCAGGCTCGGGTAGTAGAAGATCGTCATCGCGAACTGGCACCACACGGCGAGGAATCCGAGCGGCTTGGACAGTCCTTCGCTCACCCACCGGTAGACGCCGCCCGACCAGCCGGAGGCGAGTTCGGCCGAGACCAGGGCGGTCGGCAGCAGGAACACGATCGCCGGGACGAGGTAGAGGAAGACGCAGGCCAGGCCGTAGACGGCCATGGTGGGCGCGGCCCGGAGGCTGGCCACCGACGCGGTCGTCATCAGGGCCAGGGTCACCCAGGACAGGGCCGGCCGGGCGGTCGCTCTCACCTCCGCCCGCTCGGCCTGTCTCGGAGTGTCCGCCGGGACGTCCATCGATGCCATCAGGCCTCCTGGGAGCTGTGGACGAGGTCGGGGACAGCCTCGGTGGGGTCGCGGCCGGGCGCAGGACGAGTGGGCCATTCGGGTGAGGCGGGCGGGGAGGGTGGGGCGGGTGGGGCCGGTTCCCGGGGGGCGGCTTCGGGGGCGGGTTCCCGGGCCGGGTGAGGCGGGACCGGGCCCGGGGGCGCGGGGTCCGAGATGCCGAGCGCCCGGCGCGCGTGCAGGCTGGAGCCCCTGCCGCCGGAGCGAGGAGACGGGCGTGGAGCGACGCGAGGCCGCGGGGGCGGAGCGGGACGGGGGCATGGGCCCCGGTGCCGGCCCCGGCCCCGGTCCTGATGGTGCGGCGGGGCTCGCCGGTCCGGTGCAGCCCGGCGCCCCTGCGGTGCCCGGCGCCCCTGCCGGGCTCGACGAGCTGGTCGTGTTCCTGTCCCGGCTGACGGGGCTTCTGCTGCGTACCTCCGGTGAGGGCGCGCACCTCGTGGAGCGGGCGGTCGCGGACAGCGCCCGCGCGTACGGCGGTTCCGCGACGCTGCTGCTGGTGCCGGAGGCGGCCGCGGTGGCGGTGACCTCGGCGGACGGCCGGACCCGGACCGTCACCGTGCACGGTGTCCCGGAGGTGTTCCGGCTCGATCAGGTCGCCGCGTTGAAGCCGCTGCTGGCGAAGGTGCGGGGCGGCCGGATCGGGCTCGCGGAGGCGGACCGGCGGCTGGCGGCGATCGTGGCGGCGCCGGCGCCGTACCCGTGGTGGCTGAAGTTCCTCGGCATCGTGCTGTTCTCGCTGGGGTTCTCCCCGCTGATGCAGCCGACCTGGTACGAGATCGGCGCCACGGCCGTGCTGGGCGCGCTGGCCGCGGGGCTCGCGGTCGCGGCGGACCGGGTGCCGGTGCTGGAACGGATCCTGCCCCTGGTGGTGTCGGTCGCCGTGTCCGTCGTCACGATCGAGGTGTTCGCGGACGATCCGGCGCGCGGCGGTCCGGTGCTGCTGATGCTCCCGGCGCTGTTCTACTTCGTGCCCGGCGACTATCTGAGCGCGGCCACCGCCGAGCTGTCGGCGGGCCTGATCACGACGGGTGCGATCCGGCTCGTCTACTCCGTGTTCCTGCTGGTCCAGCTGTATCTCGGGGTGCTGCTCGGCGTCGTCGTGACCGGCACCGACACCCGCGCTCTGTTCGACGTGGCGGCGGACGCGGATCTGCCCCGGTGGGCGCTGTTCCTGGCGTGGATCGTGTTCACGGCGGGCACGGTGCTCGCGTTCGCGATCCCGGTGCGGTTCTTCGTGCCGCTGCTGGTGCTCGTGTACGTCACCGTGGGCGTGCAGTCGGCGTTCACGAAGCTGGTCGGGGAGACGGGCGGTACGTTCGTCGCCGCCGTCGTCCTGGCGGCGGCGGCCACGCTGATCGCCCGCCGCCCGGGCCGCCCGCCCCGGCTGATCCTGCTGCTCCCGGGCTTCTTCACCCTGACCGTCGGCTCGCTCGGCATGCGCGGCCTGACGACGCTGGCGGGCGGCTACGTCATCGAGGGCTTCCAGGACCTGATGAAGCTGGTCACGATCGTCACGGCGCTGGCGGTGGGGCTGGTGGTGGGCGGGGCGCTGGTGGAGGGCGGTGGGCTCCGGCGTACGGCGCCCCGGGACGTGACCGAGTCCCTGTGACGTTCCTTGATCGGCTTCCGCTCTTGTAGCGGGGGCCGGAGACACCGGCTGCCCCAGAAGGGCTCAAGTGCTTCTCAAACGCGTCGTGTTGACCGTGGGGATCGTCGTCGCCGCCGGCCTGCCGACAGCAGGGACCGCTGTGGCGGGGCAGGAGTCCGCGGCCGGTCGGATCACCGCCACCGACTACTCCTCCGGTTCTCCCGCACTGGTCACGCTCGACCCGGCGAGCGGCGGCGTCATCCGGACCCTCGCGCAGAACGCCCAGGAGGGTGTCCTGTCCCCTAAGGGCTCCACCGTGGCGTTCGTCCAGCGTGACGACACCTGCATCCCGCAGCCCGAGGGCTGCGCGTACGCCCGGAACCTGGTGCTCGCCGGCAGCGACGGCAGTGACCGGCGCGTGCTGGTCCCGGGCATCGCGCCCGAGGCGAACGAGGCTCCGTACGTCGCGCTGCCCGACTGGTCGCCCGACGGCAAGCGGATCGTCTACTCCAGCCCTCGCGGTATGGAGTGGATCAAGACCGACGGCACGGGTCAGGAGGTGCTCACACCGGCCGGCGGCGCGGGCACGTTCTCGCCGGACGGCAAGACCATCGCGTTCGTGCGGACCAGCACGTACGAGACGCCGGACGGCTGGGAGTCCGGCCGCGACGTCTGGATCATGGACGTCGCGACCCGTGAGGTGCGCCAGGTCAGCACCGCGCGCGACGCGTCGTCCGGGCCCGTCGACTGGTCCCCCGACGGACAGCGCATCGCCTACGTCACCGACAACGGCCTGGCCACCGTCGACGTGGCGACCGGCACCACGACACAGTTGCAGAACAACTGGACGACCTACCTCACCGGCGTCCAGGGCCCGGTCTTCTCCCCCGACGGCACCCGGATCGCCTTCTCCGCGGTGAACACCGTCGACTACACGCGCAGCACGTACGTCGCCGGCGCCACGGACGGAAGCGACCCCCAGGTCCTGACGTCCCAGGGGTCGACCCCGACGGACTGGCTGATCGGGTAGCCCGAACGCCCGCCGCGGGCCCGCGCCGCTCCTGAGG
>NZ_JBHYTK010000265.1:0-6232 GCF_042749255.1 Streptomyces sp. NPDC059524
TCTGTGTGTCACTCTGTGGGGGGTGGTGTTTGGGGGGCGTCCGCGGGCGCCTGGGCCTGCGAATCACCGGGTCGGCCCCGCCCGCCGCGGCGGCCCAGCATCTCGGCGGGGCGGCGGACGAGCCGCGCCTGCCGGCCGCGAGGTGACCCCCGTGCATCCCGTTTCCCTGCACTCCACGGGCCTGGCCCCGGCGCAGTCGCCGCCCGGGCCCGCCGCTCCCGGGCCGCCGCGCGGCAGCCGGCGGCGCAGCGAGCGTGTCCCCAGGCCCCGCCGTTCCCGCGTCCGCCGCGTCCTGCGCGCCCTGAGCCTCCTCGTCCTGCTCGCCGTGCTCGGCGGCGTCGGCACCTACGTCTGGGCGGACTCCCGGCTCGCCGGCGACGTCGACCTGGCCGCGCTGCCCGACCGGCCCGCGCCCGGCAAGGGCACCAACTACCTGATCGTGGGCTCCGACAGCCGCGAGGGTCTCAGCGAACAGCAGGCCAGGAAGCTGCACACGGGCTCCTCGGCCGGTGCGGAGGGCCGCCGCACCGACTCGATGATGGTGCTGCACACCGGGGCCCACGGCGCCAGCCTGACGAGCCTGCCCCGCGACTCCTGGGTCACGATCCCCGCGTACGTGGACCCGGCGACGGGCGTCCACCACAAGCCGGAGAAGAACAAGCTCAACGCGGCGTTCTCGCTCGGCGGGCCCGAACTGCTGGTCCGCACGGTCGAGTCGAACACCGGGCTGCGCATCGGCCACTACACGGAGATCGGCTTCGCCGGGTTCGTGGGCATCGTCGACGCGGTCGGCGGCGTGCGCATGTGCGTCGACCGGCACATCGTGGACGACAAGTCCGGGCTGGACCTGACCGAGGGCTGCCACACCCTGGACGGCCGCGAGGCCCTCGGCTTCGTCCGCCAGCGGCACCAGGAGAAGGCGGGCGACCTCGGCCGCTCCCGCAACCAGCAGAAGTTCCTGTCGGCCCTCGCCGAGAAGGCCGCCTCCCGCGACGTCCTGCTCGACCCGTCCGCGCTGTTCGGCACGGCGGGCGCGGGCCTGGACACCCTGATCGTCGACAAGTCCACCGGCATCCCCCAGCTGACCCGCCTCTTCGAAGCCCTGCGCAAGGTCTCGTCGGGCAGCGGCACACAGCAGGGCGTGCCCGTCGCCACGATCGGCTACCCCACGTCCAAGGGCAGCGCCGTCCTCTGGGACCGCCAGAAGTCCGCCCACCTCTTCGCCCGGCTGCGGGCGGACCGGCCGGTGACGGTGGGGGACCGGTAGAACGCCGCTCCTACGCGGGCGACATGACCTCGTAGAGGTTGCGCGAGGCGTCGGTGAAGAACAGGCCGCGCGGGCACAGCGGGTGGTCGGTGCGGCCGTTGGCCGGGTCGCGCGGGGAGTTGCCGTACGGGACGCCGAGGTCCTGGACGCGGGCCAGGATCGCGTCGAAGGTGGCGGGGTCCACGTCGAAGGCGAGGTGGTGGCCCTCGGGGTGCTCGACGGTCATGAAGTCGAGCGTGAGCGAGTCGTTGACCCGCACGGGCGCGAAGTGGCCGTCGTGGCCGGCCGGGGGCAGGGCCTCCAGGCCCATCACCGTGGCGAAGAAGCGGGCCGCCTCGGTGCGGTCGACGGCCGGGACGATGGTGTGGTTGAGGCTCACGGTCATGCGGGACTCCCGGTGGGGTCAGTGTTCCGTGCGGGTGGGTGATCCGTGCGCGGTGGGCGTGCGCGATCCGTGCTCGACGGAGGCGAGTGCTCCGTGCAGCAGGACGTCGACGAGTTCGGCGGCCGTCGGGCCGTCGCCGTCGCCGGGCGTTCCGGGGCGGGTGAAGAGCATGCCGAGGAAGAGCGCGGCCAGCTTCTCCGGAGGCAGCCGCAGCCGCTCGCGGTCCGGCTCGATCAGCTCGGTCAGGGCCTCGCGGACGATCCGCAGGGAGGCCTGGCGGCCGTCCTCGGTGGGACGCTCGCCGTCGGTCCTGCCGCGCCGCCGGCCCGAGGCGTGGAGCGCGCCGACGACCGCGCCCATCCGCTCCAGATGGGCGCGCAGCGCCTCGGCGGCCTCGGTGAGCCGGCCGGTGAGGGGCTGCTCCAGATCGATCGAGGCCAGCTCCCGGCGCACGTGTTCGGGCCCGGCGGCCTCGGCGACGACCGCGTCGAGGACCTCGTCCTTGTCCTTGAACACGCGGAAGACCGTGGCCTCGCCGATCCCCGCGGCGCGCGCGATCCGCGCGGTGGTGACGGCGGCGCCCTGCTCGGCGACGAGCGGCAGCGCGGCCGCGACGATCATGCGGCGGCGCTCGTCCGGGCTCATGCCGGGAGCGCGCTTCCTGGTGGGTGCGGGCATGCCGCGAAGGTACGGAGTGAGTGCTCACTCCGTCAAGTGGGACTGCTGCTGGAGGCGCTCCCTCAGGCCCGCCGCGTCTCCGGGGACGGGGACGCCGGGTCCGTGCCCCAGCTGGTCAGGAGGCGGAGGGCCTCCGCCGACGGGGAGCCCGGTTCGGCGTAGTAGACCGAGAGGAACTGCCCCTCGTCGTCGGGGAGGTGCAGGGTCTCGTAGGAGAGCGAGAGGTCGCCGACCAGAGGGTGGTGCATGCGCTTCACGCCGTGGCCCTTCTCCTTCACGTCGTGCGTCGC
Organism: Streptomyces sp. NPDC059524; assembly: GCF_042749255.1. Taxonomy (NCBI): domain Bacteria; kingdom Bacillati; phylum Actinomycetota; class Actinomycetes; order Kitasatosporales; family Streptomycetaceae; genus Streptomyces; species Streptomyces sp. NPDC059524. The sequence goes on from NZ_JBHYTK010000265.1 coordinate 2,621, forward strand.
CCACAGGCGGCGGAACTCCTCGCTCTTGACGGAGAGTTCACCGACCAGCGCCGACAGCTCCGGGTCCTCCGGGTGGCGGCCCGCGTACAGGCGCAGATAGCTGACCATGTCGGAGGCCTTGGAATCCCAGTCCACGAACAGCTCGCGGTAGTCGGGTGCCAGGAAGGTGAGCCGCGCCCAGTTCCGCTCCGCCGGCGGCAGAGCGCCCCAGTCGCCGAACAGGGCCGCCGCCGTCCGGTTCCAGGCGAGGATCTCCGAGCGGGCGCCGCCGACGTACGCCGGTACGCCCTCCATCGCGTCCAGCATGTGCCGCAGCGCGGGACGGATCTGCTGCCGCCGCGGCGGCCGGTACCGGCGGCGCTGCTGCTTCGCCTGCGCGAGGTCCATCAGGTGCGCGTGCTCGGCGTCCGACAGGCGCAGGGCGCGCGCGATCGCGTCCAGCACCTCCGCCGACACGTTGCGCCCGTTCCCCTGCTCCAGGCGCGTGTAGTACGCCACCGAGACCCCGGCCAGCTGCGCCAGCTCCTCGCGGCGCAGCCCCGGCACCCGGCGGTGCCGTCCGTGCGAGGCGAGCCCCACGTCCTCGGGCTGCAGCCGGGCCCGCCGGCTGCGCAGGAACTCGCTCAGCTCGGCCCTGCGGTCCAGACCGTCGCGGCGGGCTCCGGGCTCGGGCGTGGGCTCGTGGGCGGGCCCGGGGGTGTCGTCCATATCGTCCAGTATTCCCGGTCCTACGACCACGAGCCTGTCCCCGCCAGTAGTAGGACCACTGGTCGTACGCAAAGCGGTGACCTGGGCGAACGTCCCGCGAACCGGCACGCTGGACACCATGACCACGACTGTTGCCGCATACGCGGCGCCCAGCGCCAAGGCTCCCCTGGAGCGCACCACCATCGAGCGGCGCGCGGTCGGCGAGTTCGACGTCCTGATCGACATCAAGTTCGCCGGCATCTGCCACTCCGACATCCACCAGGCCCGCGAGGGCTGGGGCGAGGCCATCTTCCCGATGGTTCCCGGACACGAGATCGCCGGTGTCGTCGAGCAGGTCGGCCCCGGCGTCACGAAGTTCAAGGTCGGCGACCGCGTCGGCGTCGGCTGCATGGTCGACTCCTGCCGTGAGTGCGAGAACTGCCTGGCCGGGCAGGAGCAGCACTGCGTGCGCGGGAACGTCGGCACGTACAACGCCGTCGGCAGGGACGGCGAGCCCACCTACGGCGGCTACTCGCAGAAGGTCGTCGTCGACCAGGCCTTCACCGTCAAGATCCCCGACGGGCTCTCCCTCGACGTGGCCGCGCCGCTGCTCTGCGCCGGCATCACCACGTACGCCCCGCTCAAGCGCTGGGGCGCCGCCCCCGGCAAGAAGGTCGCCGTGATCGGCCTCGGCGGCCTCGGCCACATGGCCGTCAAGATCGCCCACGCGCTCGGCGCGGAGGTCACCGTCCTGTCGCAGTCGCTGCGCAAGAAGGACGACGGGCTGAAGCTCGGCGCCGACCACTACTACGCCACGAGCGACGCGCAGACCTTCAAGGACCTCGCCGGCACCTTCGACGTCGTCCTCTCCACCGTCTCGGCCCCGCTGGACTTCGGCGCGTACCTGAGCCTGCTGCGCACGGGCGGCGCGCTCGTGAACGTCGGCGCCCCCGAGGAGCCGATCGCGCTCAACCTCTTCTCCCTCATCGGCGGCGACAAGATCCTCGCCGGTTCGATGATCGGCGGCATCGCCGAGACCCAGGAGATGCTCGACTTCTGCGCCGAGCACGGCCTGGGCGCCGAGATCGAGCTCATCGAGGCGAGCCAGGTCAACGAGGCGTACGAGCGGGTCCTGAACTCGGACGTGCGCTACCGCTTCGTGATCGACGCGGCCACGATCTGACGGCCGTACGACCTCTGAGGTAATCGACGCCCTCCCCGGGCCCCGGCAGGATCGTTCCCGTACCCACCGAGACGCGATCCGCCGGACCCGAGGAGGGCTCACCCATGACCGCCTACGCCATCGCCGTACTGCGCCCCACGCCCCCGGTGCACCCCGAGGTCCTGGAGTACATCGAGCGCGTCCAGTCCACCTTCGAGCCCTACGGCGGCCGCTTCCTCTCCCACGGCAGGACCGGGCAGTGGAAGGAGGGGGAGCGGCTCGGGGACGTCGTCGTCGTCGAGTTCCCCGACCTGGAGCGCGCCCAGGCCTGGTACGCGTCCCCCGCCTACCAGGAGATCCTCCCGCTGCGCACCGCCCACATCCCCGGCGAGCTCGTCATCGTCGAGGGCGTCCCGGCCGGCTACGACGCGGTGCGCACGGCGGGGGCGATGCGGGCGGCGGCCGCCGCGTGAGCGCGGCTCAGCCGGTGGCGGCGCGCCGCACCTGGGCCGCGCAGTAGTCGCGGACCTTGACGTACTCGCGGGCCGGGTCCGCGTGGTACGACCAGGGCGGCGTGCCCGCGTAGCCGTCGGCGGCCAGGAACTGCTCCAGTGCCTCCGCGTACCGGTTCTGCCAGTACAGGAAGCTGCCGACGAGGTGCCGGACCGGCGGCACGCGGCGGTCGTGCGGGTCCGCCGCGTGGGCGGCCGCGATGTCGGCGAGCGCGGCGTCGGTCGCCGCGACGATCTCGGGGCGGCTGTAGTACGTCCCCGGGGCGAGGTCCCCGTGTGCGATCTCGTACTCGAAGTACGCGTCCAGCACGACCGCCGACAGCAGCTGCCCGGGTTCGCCCTTGGCGGCCGCGGCCCGGCCGAACTCCTCGGCGAGCTCGTGCGAGCCCTGCCACTTGGCGCACCAGTACTGCAGTGCGGAGCGGTGCGCGGCGAGGTGGTGCGGGTCCCGCTTCTCGACCTCGGCCCACAGCGCCTCGAACCGCTCGTTCGCGTAGCCGAGGCCCATGGCCAGCGGCAGCTCCGCGATGTACGGGCACGGGTCGTCGCCCGCGTCCGCCTGCGCGGCCGCGAACGCCTCCCGGGCCTGGCCGAGCACCCGGTGGAAGCCCTCGAACTGCTCCCGCGTCGTGTTCCGCGCCAGTTTGCTGCCCCGGATCTCCCAGGCCAGATAGACCAGCGACCGCGCGTGCACGAGCGCGGCGCCCGCGTCACCCGGCCTGGCCGTCCGCCACGCCAGCAGCCACCCGTCGTCCTTCACGGCCTCGTCGGCCAGCATCGACGACCGCCGGTCCCGCTCCTGCCAGTCGCGTCCCGCGGCGGCGAGGTACCGGGCGCCCTCCTCCCAACTCCCGTCCTTGACAGCCGCCTTGACGGCCTCGGCGGTCGGGTCCGGGGCCATGGCCGACTCGGCGTCGATCTCCGTGACCGGCACCAGGCCCAGGGCGGTGGCCGCGGCCGTGATCTCGGCGTCGGGGATGCGGCCGACGCCGCGGTCGTGGTTGCGCTGGATCGTGATCCAGCGGATGACGAAGACGACGGCGGCGATGGCGCCGACGATCAGGAAGAGACGGTCCACGTTCCAGGGCTTTCTCGAGATGGGGGGTGGGGTGGTGCGCTGTGTTCGTCGGGCGCGGGCCCGGTGGGGGCTGGTCGCGCCCCGCGGTGGAGCCGCAGATGTCACAGCCCCGCGCCCCTGAAGGCGAACGGCTTCGCCGTTCAGCCTTCATCGGGGAAATGCCGCCCGAAGGG
>NZ_JBHYTK010000266.1:0-6184 GCF_042749255.1 Streptomyces sp. NPDC059524
GAGCCTCGTCGGCTCCTGGCGCCCGTGTGCGCTGCGGTGGTCCGCCGGTCAGCGGCGCTTGCCCGAGGGGCGTCCGCGGCCGCGGCCTCGGGACGTCGGCTGGTTGCGCGGACCGGCGCCCGCGGGAGCCGCGTCCTCCGGCTCGTCGGCGAACTCGCCCTCGGCCTGGTGGCCGACGACGGGGCCGCTGTCGGCCTGGGCCGAGGCGGCGGCCCGCTTGGCGAGGACCCGCTTCTTGAGGGCCTTCATCTTCGGCTCGCGTTCCTTGAGGTCGGCGACCAGCGGGGTGGCGATGAAGATCGACGAGTACGCGCCGGCGGCCAGACCCACGAAGAGCGACAGCGAGATGTCGTTCAGCATGCCGGCGCCGAGGAAGCCGCCGCCGATGAACAGCAGGCCGGCGACCGGGAGCAGCGCCACGACCGTGGTGTTGATCGAGCGGACCAGCGTGCCGTTGATCGAGCGGTTGGCGATGTCGCTGTAGGTCCAGCGGGTCTGCTTCTCGATGCCCTTCGTCTGCTCCTTGAGGGAGTCGAAGACGACGACCGTGTCGTAGAGCGAGTAACCGAGGATCGTGAGCAGACCGATCACCGTGCCCGGGGTGACCTCGAAGCCCACCAGGGCGTACACGCCCACGGTGATGGTGATGTCGTGGATCAGGGCGATGAGCGCGGCCAGCGCCATCCGCCATTCGAAGGCGATCGCCAGATAGATCACGACGAGGACCATGAAGATGGCCAGGCCCTGCCATGCCTTGTTGGCGATCGTCTCGCCCCAGCTGGGACCGACCAGATCCGCGTTGATCTTGTCCGCGGGGATGTTCATGTCCTTGGACAGTTCGTCCGCGATCTGGTCGGACTTCGCGGTGTCGACGCCGGCGACCTGGATGCGCAGGCCGCCGTTGCCCAGCTCCTGCACGATCGCGTCGTGACCGGAGGCCTTCTCCGCGTACTCCTCCGCCTTGGCGGCGGAGACGGTCGTCTTCGGGGTGGTGAAGACGGCGCCGCCCTCGAACTCGATGCCCATGTTCAGGCCGCGCACCACGAGGCCGACGATGGCCGTGATGGTGATCAGGATCGAGACGCCGTACCAGAGCTTGCGCTTGCCGATGAAGTCGTAGCCGACCTCACCGTTGTACAGCTTGGCGCCGAGAGTGCCGAGCTTCGACATCTCACGCCTCCTTCGGGTCGACAGGGCGGGCGGCGCGGCGCGTGCGGCGCAGCGGGGGCTGGACGCCGAGGCGCTTGGGATCGAGGCCGGACCACTTGTGTCCGCCGGAGAAGAACTTCCCGCGGGCCAGGATCGTCATGAGCGGCTTCGTGAAGAGGAAGACCACGACGACGTCGAGCAGGGTGGTCAGACCCAGCGTGAACGCGAAGCCCTGGACCTTGCCGACGGTCACGATGTAGAGCACCGCGGCGGCGAGGAAGGACACGAAGTCGGAGACGAGGATCGTGCGGCGGGCACGCGGCCAGGCGCGCTCCACGGCGGGTCGCACGGAGCGGCCCTCGCGGATCTCGTCCCGGATCCGTTCGAAGAACACGATGAACGAGTCGGCGGTGATACCGATGGCGACGATCGCACCGCAGACCGCCGGCAGGTTCAGCGCGAAGCCGATGGCCGGGCCGAGCAGCGTCATCAGCGTGTACGTGAGGATCGCGGAGGTCAGCAGCGAGGCTAGGGCGACGATCGACAGGCCGCGGTAGTAGACGACCAGGTAGATCACGACCAGGGCGAGGCCGATGGCGCCGGCGATGAGCCCGGCGTGCAGCTGCTCGCCGCCGAGCGCGGCGGTCACCGAGGTGACGCTCTGCTCGTGGAAGGTGAGCGGCAGGGCGCCGTAGGACAGCACGTTGGCCAGGTCCTGGGCGGACTGCTGGTTGAAGTTGCCGGAGATCTCGGCGTTCGAGCTGAGCGTCGTGCGGACGCTGGGCGCGGAGACCACGTCGCCGTCGAGGACGATGGCGAACTGGTTCATCGGGGACTGCTGCGCCGAGAGCTTGCTGGTGATCGCGGCGAACTTCTTGGAGCCGGAGCCCGTGAACTCCATGTTGACGACCCACTGGGCCGACTGCTGGTTGATCACGGCCTGGGACTTCTTGACGTCCTTGCCGTTCACCTCGGACGGGCCGAGGATGTACTTCGACCACTGGCCCGGGGCGTCCTCGCCGCAGGCGATGATCGTGTCGGAGGGCTTGGCGCCCTCGTTGACCGTCGTGCGGGCGGCCTTGTCGGTGCAGTCCAGCTCGGTGAACTTCTTCTGCAGGGCGCTGGTGGCCTTGTCCGGCGTCGGGGACGCGGCGGGCTTGTCGCTCGCCTTGGCGGAGGGCTTGTCGCTCGCGCCGGCGCTCGGCGTCGCGTCGGCCTTCAGGCCGTCGGTGACGGCGCGGCCCTGCGAGGTGGCGGAGGGCGTCGCGGAGGCGGAGCTTCCGTCGGTCGCCTGCTGCCCGGCCTTGTCCGTGGCCTTGTCCGTCGGCTTGCCGGTCGCCTTGTCGCCGGAGGAGGCGCTCGGGGACGGGCTGGCGGAGTTGTCCGCCGCGGGAGCACCTGCGGCCACCGTCAGGACGGGACGGAAGTAGAGCTGCGCGGTCGTGCCGACCTGCTCGCGCGCCTGCTTCTGGTTCGTGCCCCGCGGGATGTTGACGATGATGTTGTCGTTGCCCTGCGTCTGGACCTCGGCCTCGGAGACACCCATGCCGTTGACGCGGCGGTTGATGATGTCCGCCGCGGTGTCCATGTTGGTCTTGTTGATCGCGTTGGGCTTGCCCGGCTCGTTCTTGGCCTGCAGCGTGATGCTGGTGCCGCCCGCGAGGTCGATGCCGAGGCGGGGCGTGAACGTACCGGAGATGAACATCCCACCGACGAGCGCGACCATGACGATCACGATCAGACTCAGGGCGCGGCCCGGCTTGCTCTGCGCCCCCGCCCCTCGGCTCTTTTTAGGTGTGGCCACCTTCTCGTACTCCCTCTCCATCCGTCCGGCATCGGGTTGCGTGCCCCGGACTGCCCGGACGGCCACGAAATGGTCGAGAATCCGCGCGGATCACGCACGAACCAGGACCGTGGGGCACGCGGTGGCGGGCCCCACGGAGGTGGTCGTGGCTACTTCGCGTCGGACTCGCCGTCGGTCTTCTTCGGCTCGGCGTCGGCGTCGTCGGCCTTGGGGGCCTCGTCGGCCTTCTCGGCCTCGACGGGCTCGTCCTTCTTGCCGAGGTCGATGCGCGCGTCGTCGGCGGCGGCGGTCTCGTCGGTCTCGGTGAGGGAGGACGCGTCGTCCGGCACGACGGCGTCGTCGGTCAGCTCGGCGTCGGCCTCGACGCCGTGCACGATGCGGTTGTACTCGTCGTCGGAGAGCACGGCACCGATCGCGTTCTTCGCGAACATGAGGTGGACGCCGGGGCCGGCGTCGAGGAGGACCGTGTCCTCGTTGACCTCCTTGACCGTGGCGTACATGCCCCCGATCGTGCGGACGCCGGAACCGGGCTGCATCTCATTGCGCATCTGCGCGGCCTGCGACTGCTTCTTCTTGGCAGACCGGGTCATCAGGAACATGGCCCCGATGAGCACAACGAACGGGAGGAGGGCTGCGAGACTCACGGGTGGGAACTTCCTTCAGGCGACCGCGCCGGGGTGCGGCCTTGTCGGTTTCGGGGGTCGGCCGTCGTCCGGAACCAGCGAAACCAGAAGGACGACGTCGGCGGAGTCTAAGCGAGTCCGCCATCTGGGAACAACGCTCAGCATCCCACCGGGGTTCCTGGCCCGGCGAGTACCCGCGCCGTCACGCCCCGAACAGGTCCTGTTGTCCGCTTGCACCCGATCTTGCCTGCGGCGGCGTGAGCCCGAGGTGCGCCCAGGCGGCCGGCGTCGCGACGCGTCCGCGGGGGGTCCGGGCCAGCAGACCCTCCCTGACGAGGAACGGCTCGGCGACCTCCTCGACCGTCTCGCGCTCCTCCCCCACGGCGACGGCGAGCGTGGACAGGCCGACGGGTCCGCCGCCGAACAGCTTGAGCAGCGCCTCCAGGACGGCCCGGTCGAGCCGGTCGAGGCCGCGCCCGTCCACCTCGTACACCCCGAGCGCGGCGGCGGCGATGTCCTGGGTGATGTGGCCGTCGGCCTTGACCTGCGCGTAGTCGCGGACGCGGCGCAGCAGCCGGTTGGCGATACGGGGCGTGCCGCGCGAGCGGCCGGCGATCTCGGCGGCGCCGTGCGGGTCGATGCCCACGTCCAGCAGGTTCGCCGAGCGGTGGATGACGCGCTCCAGCTCGGTGGGCTCGTAGAACTCCATGTGCGCGGTGAAGCCGAAGCGGTCGCGCAGCGGGGGCGGCAGCAGGCCCGCGCGCGTGGTGGCGCCGACCAGGGTGAACGGGGGCAGTTCGAGGGGGATGGCGGTGGCGCCGGGGCCCTTGCCGACGATGACGTCGACGCGGAAGTCCTCCATCGCCATGTAGAGCATCTCCTCGGCGGGCCGCGACATGCGGTGGATCTCGTCGAGGAAGAGGACCTCGCCCTCCTGGAGGGAGGAGAGGATCGCGGCGAGGTCGCCGGCGTGCTGGATGGCGGGACCCGAGGTGATGCGGATCGGGGCGCCCATCTCCGCGGCGATGATCATGGAGAGGGTGGTCTTGCCGAGGCCGGGGGCGCCGGAGAGCAGGACGTGGTCGGCGGTGGCGCCGCGCGCGCGGGCGGCGCGCAGCACGAGGTCGAGCTGCTCCCTGACCTTCTCCTGGCCGATGAACTCGCCCAGGTCCTTGGGGCGCAGGGCCGCCTCGACGGCCTGGTCCTCGCCGTCGGCGGCCGCACCGACGAGCCGGTCGGCCTGCGGCTCGGCGGCGTCGGTCGTCTCGTCCCAGTTCATGTTCTGTGCCTCGCGTTACGGGATCGGGGGCGGGCGGCGTCTTCTGGGGGGCCTCCGGGGACCTTCGGCGTGTCCCCCGGGGCGGTGCTCAGCGCGTGCGGTTGAGCGTCTGCAGCGCGGCCTTGAGGAGCTGCCCCACCTGCGGGGTGCCCTCGGCGGCCTCGGCCTGCGGGGCGACGGCGGCGACCGCCTCGTCGGCCTCTCTGGTGGCGTAGCCGAGCCCGATGAGCGCGGCGTGCAGCTGCTCGCGCCAGCCGGTGGTGACGGCGGTGCCGATCGCGGGACGCGCGGTGCCGAGGGGCTCGCCGAGCCGGTCCTTCAGCTCCAGGAGGAGCTTCTGGGCGCCCTTCTTGCCGATGCCGGGGACGGCCGTGAGGGCCTTCTCGTCCCCGGTGGAGACGGCGCGGCGCAGGTCGTCGGGGGTGTGCACGGCGAGCATGGCCTGGGCGAGGCGGGGGCCGACGCCGCTGGCGGTCTGGAGCAGCTCGAAGGTCTGCCGCTCGTCGTCGTCGGCGAAGCCGTACAGGGTGAGCGAGTCCTCCCGGACGACGAGGGAGGTGGCGAGCTTGGTCTGTTGGCCGATCCGCAGGCCGGACAGTGTGTTCGGCGTGCACTGGACGGCCATGCCGATCCCGCCGACCTCGACCACCGCGGCGTCAGGGGCGAGGGCGGCGACGGGGCCGCTCACGAAGGCGATCATGCGGTTCGGCCTTTCGATGCGTGCGTTGCTTTGGCGGAGTGGAGTGCGACGGCCTGCTGGAGTCTGTTCTGCGCGGGAGCGCGCCAGATGTGGCAGATGGCGAGGGCGAGCGCGTCGGCGGCGTCGGCCGGTCTGGGCGGCGCGTCGAGCCGGAGCAGCCGGGTCACCATGGCGCCGACCTGGGCCTTGTCGGCGCGGCCGCTGCCGGTGACGGCGGCTTTGACCTCGCTGGGGGTGTGCAGGGCGACGGGGATGCCGCGGCGTGAGGCGCACAGCATGGCGACGGCGCTGGCCTGCGCGGTGCCCATCACCGTGCGCACGTTGTGCTGGCTGAACACGCGCTCGACGGCGACGAACTCGGGCCGGTGCTCGTCGAGCCACTGCTCGATGCCCTGCTCGATGGCGACGAGGCGCAGGCCGAGCTCGGCGTCCGGCGGCGTCCGTACGACGCCGACGCCGCGCATGGTCAGCGGCCGGCCCGCCACCCCCTCGACCACGCCGACCCCGCACCGGGTGAGCCCCGGGTCCACGCCCAGTACACGCACGCCACGCCCCCACTTTCGATCGCCTGTTTGCGCAGGCTATCGGGTGCCACTGACAAAGCGGCGGGCCGACGGGGTGTGTCCCGT
>NZ_JBHYTK010000267.1:0-6071 GCF_042749255.1 Streptomyces sp. NPDC059524
CTGCGTGGGTGCGTTGTGGGGGCGCCGGGGTGCCGCAGGCCCCCGGGACGGGGTCCCGGGGGCCTGCTGTGGTGGTGCTACGGAGATCAGGCCTCCGTGGACTCCTCGGAGCCCTCGGCGTCGGCGACGACGGACTCGGCGATCTCGTCCTCGTCGTCCTCGAGGTCGACGACCTCACCGTTGGTGTCCTTGACCGTGGCGGCCTCGACGACGACCGCGAGGGCCTTGCCGCGGGCGACCTCGCCGACCAGCATCGGGACCTGGCCGCCCTCGACGACGGCCTGGGCGAACTGGTCGGGGGACATGCCGGAGGAAGCGGCGCGACGCATGAGGTGCTCGGTGAGCTCCTCCTGGTTGACGTTCAGCTTCTCCTTGTTGACGAGCTCGTCGAGGACGAACTGCGTCTTGATGCCCTTGACGGCCTGCTCGCGCGTCTCGGCGTCGAACTCCTCGACCGACTTGCCCTGGATCTCGAGGTACTTCTCGAGGTCGAGGCCCATCTGGCCGAGCTGGTGGTGCTCGAGGTTGTGCTTGCGGGTCTGGACCTCGTCCTCGAGCAGCTTCTCGGGGACCGGGACCTCGACCAGCTCGAGCAGCTTCTCGAGGACGCGCTCCTGGGCCTGGGTGGCCTGGTCGTACTGCTTCATGTTCTCGAGGCGCTTGCGGCTGTCGGCCTTCAGCTCGTCGAGGGTGTCGAACTCCGAGGCGAGCTGGGCGAAGTCGTCGTCCAGGGCCGGGAGCTCACGGGCGGCGACCTGGGTGACCTTGACGGTGACCTCGGCCTCCTTGCCCTCGGCGGAGCCGCCCTTGAGCTCGGAGGTGAAGGTGGCCTCGCCACCGGCCTCCAGGCCCTTCACGGCGTCGTCGATGCCGTCCAGCAGCTCGCCCGAGCCGATGGTGTAGGAGACGCCGGAGGCGACCCCGTCCTCGAGGACCTCGCCCTCGACCTTGGCCTCGAGGTCGATCGTCACGACGTCGCCGTCCTCGGCGGCACGCTCGACCGGCGAGGTGGAGGCGAAGCGCTCACGGAGCTGCTCGACCGACTTGTCGACGTCCTCGTCGGTGACCTCGACCGCGTCGACCTCGACCTCGATGCCGGAGTAGTCCGGGATCTCGATGGTCGGGCGGACGTCGACCTCGGCGGTGAAGTTCAGCGTCTCGCCGTCCTTCAGCTCCGTGATGTCGACCTCGGGCTGGCCCAGGACGTTGAGCTCCGCCTCGTTGACCGCTTCGGTGTAGAACTTCGGAAGCGCGTCGTTGACGGCCTCTTCCAGGACCGCACCGCGGCCGAAGCGCTGGTCGATGACGCGGGCCGGGATCTTGCCCTTGCGGAAGCCCTTCACCGTGACCTGCTGGTTGATCTTCTTGTACGCCGCGTCGAGGCTGTCCTTGAGCTCCTCGAAGGGCACCTCGATGCTGAGCCGAACCCGGGTCGGGTTCAGGGTCTCCACGGCGCTCTTCACGGTTCGGTCTCCTTGGGGGCTGACTTCTGGGTTCCTGCCCGGTCTAAGAGACACGGTCTGAGAGACACACGGGCACGCAGCTTGCATAGTAACGGCAAGCAGGAGTCGACCCACAACGCGATCTTGGGGAGCCCCGCGGAGTCGACGACGAGCGTCGGGGCCGCCGGTTGGGCGGCCGTCCGGAACGCTGGTCGGGGTGGCGGGATTTGAACCCACGGCCTTCCGCTCCCAAAGCGGACGCGCTACCAAGCTGCGCCACACCCCGTCGGTGCGACACGTAGGGTACATGCCCGCAGGCAGTGCTACTCCCCCCTTTGCAGGGGGTGGGACGCAGGGTGTGGACGGGACGGCCGGCGCGGGTCGGATACGGGTGTGCGGTCCGGCCCGGGGACCCGCTACGATGCCTGCGTACCGCGGTCACCGCGATCTGGTGTCCTGCGTGCGGGCGTAGCTCAATGGTAGAGCCCTAGTCTTCCAAACTAGCTACGCGGGTTCGATTCCCGTCGCCCGCTCTCTTCCAAGGCCTCCGGCCCGGATCCACCCCAGGTGGACCGGGCCGGGGGCTTTTTCGCTCCCGGCGTCCGGCCGCTCAGAATTTGATCGCGGCGATGCTCGACGCGACGGAGTTGAGGAAGTTGTTGATCGCGGGCGCCATTCCGGTCGAGGCCAGGAAGAAGCCGAAGAGGACCGCCACTATGGCGGGCCCCGCCTTGATCGAACCACCGCGCATCAGCACGACGAGGACGATCGCCAACAACAGCACCACTGACAGCGAAATGGCCACACTGATCACACCCTAGGTCGGTCCGCTCTCCCGGCCCGGGGGGTACAGCCCCACACCCCCCGCCAGAACCATCGTGCCACCAACGCGGGCTCCGTATGCGGCCGGTGACGCATCGTCGGCCACGCGCGCGTGAGGGCGCGGGGCGCGGACACCCCCGGGGCGCACGAGCAGCGCACGTGGGCGGGGTGGTCGGCGCGCCGGGCGCGGGGGTGCGGGCGCCGGTGAAATCGGCTTGATCGTTTCCATGGGGCACATGCGGCGCACACATGCCCCTCGCACGCCCGCCGCAGGTCCACCCAGGTCTCGCGCGCCATTTCCTCACTTTCCCCTCGGCGTGAACACACCCACACGCGAGGCGTGGCCGCAGGGAAAATAAAGAGAATCCTCAGAATTCGACGGCCGGGAACAGTCGCGCGATCACCGCCCGTTATCCCCGCGATGATCACGCGGGGACGACTGTGATGAATGCGACAACTCGCCAGGGTGGTAACGACTGTTATGCACCGTTTAAGTGGGATGAAAAGCGGGATACCGGACAGGTCGGCAATAAGTCCATGACGGATCCATGGCTGACACACCCATCCTGAGTTCCGTGAATCCCGAGCGCGCCCGAGGGAAAAGCGGGAATGACGTCGAGAGTTTTACGAAATCGCACAGGCGCCACTAGGGTGCCTCAGATGTTCCGCACTGCGCACGGGTCGCACCGCAGTCAGCCGCTGCCTCCGGCCGCACCGACCGTGGACGCGACGCCCTCCCCCCGAGCCCCGCACGATCCGCGCCCCGCACCCGCCTCCCCGGCGGCCCCCGCCCCCAAACAGCGGGACGCGTTCTTCGACAACGCGAAGTACCTGGCGATCGTGTTCGTCGCGATGGGCCACTCCTGGGAGCCCCTGACCGACGGCAGCCGCGCCGCCGAGGCGCTCTACATGGTCGTCTACACGTTCCACATGCCGGCGTTCATCATCGTGTCCGGCTACTTCTCGCGCAGTTTCGACATGCGGCCCGACCGGCTGCGGCGACTGATCACCGGCGTCGCCGTGCCGTACGTGATCTTCGAGATCGCCTACACCTTCTTCAAGCGGTACGCGGACGACGATCCGTCGCAGCCGATCAGCCTGCTCGACCCCTGGTACCTGACCTGGTTCCTGGTCGCGCTGTTCGTGTGGCGGCTCACGACACCGCTGTGGAAGGTCATCCGCTGGCCGGTCCCGGTCGCGCTGGGCATCGCGATGCTGGCCTCGATCTCGCCCGACATCGGCGACGACCTGGACCTCCAGCGCGTGCTGCAGTTCCTGCCCTTCTTCGTGCTCGGCCTGTTCCTCAAGCCGGAGCACTTCCAGCTGGTGCGGCGACGCGAGGTGCGGATCATCGCGGTGCCAATCTTCCTGGCCGCGATCACGCTCGCGTACTGGGCCGGGCCGCGCATGACGTCCGCCTGGTTCTACCACCGCGACAGCGCGCAGGAGCTGGGGGCGCCGTGGTGGGCCGGGGTCGTGATGACGCTCGCCCTGTTCGGCTGCTCGATGGTCCTGACCGCGTGCTTCTTCGCGTGGGTGCCGGGGCGGAAGATGTGGTTCACCGTGCTGGGCGCGGGCACGCTGTACGGCTACCTGCTGCACGGCTTCCTGGCGAAGGGCTCCCGGTTCTGGGGCTGGTTCGACGCGGAGTGGATCCACAAGCCGCTCGGGGAGATCGCCGTCACGGTGATCGCGGGGACGGTCGTCACGCTGCTGTGCACGCCGCCCGTGCAGCGGGCCTTCCGGTTCGCGATGGAGCCGAAGATGGAGTGGGCGTTCAAGAAGGACGCGGCGGAGCTGGCCCGCTCGCGCCGCTGAGCCGCGGCCGCTGCGTTCCGGTCGCCGGCGTTCAGAGCCCGAGAAGGGCGCGCATGTTCGCGTACTTGGCGGTCAGCCGGGTGCGGGTCGGCTCGTCCAGCACGGCGAGGCGGGCCGGGTCGGCGTTGTGCGCCAGGTCCGCCTCCTTGACGAGGCGGGCGCCCGGGGTGTCGAGGATGCGACGGGCATAGGTCTGCGGAGATTCGTCCGCGCGCTTGGTGAGCGCGCGGACGATTTCTTTTGTGGTGTCCGTGAGCGGGGCGGAGTCCAGCCAGTCGGAGCTCAGGGCGTCGTCCTCGAGGGCGTCGTGGAGCCAGGCGGCGGCGATCTGGTCCGGGGTGCCGCCGCGCCGCTCGACTCCCCCGGCCACGGCCGCGAGGTGCTCCGCGTAGGGGCGGCCGGCCTTGTCCGTCTGGGCCGCGTGGGCCTGCCGGGCCAGGGTCTCGATCTCTGCCAGGGTCAGCGTCCGCATGGAGCGAGCCTAGGGCCTGTCCGACAGCCGTCCCGCACACGGCCCCACGACCCCGAAAAGTCGTTTGGTAAGCTAAGTATTGACGCTTTCTTGACGATCCCTTGACCAAAGTTCGGGATCACCTTCTCGACCAAGGAGGAACGGGCCCATCGGACACGCAGACACCTTGATCGCCATGGGCGGCGCCTTTCTCGCCGCCGCCGTCCTCGCCCGCCTCGGCGGACGCATCGGACTCCCCACCATCCCGCTGTTCATCCTGGCCGGGATCCTGCTCGGCCCGCACACGCCGGGCGTCGTCCTGCTCTCGGACCCGCACGACCTGGAGATGCTCTCCGCGCTCGGCCTGGTCCTGCTGCTCTTCTACCTCGGCCTCGAGTTCCACGTGGACGACCTGCGCGAGGGCGGCCGCAAGATGGCCCTCGCGGGCGGGGCGTACCTCGCGCTGAACGTCGGCGCCGGCCTCGGTTTCGGATTCGCCCTCGGCTGGGGGACCTCCGAGGCCCTGGTCCTCGCCGGGGTGCTCGGCATCTCCTCGTCCGCCATCGTCACCAAGGTGCTCGTCGACACCGGGCGCCTCGGCAACCCGGAGACCAAGCCGATCCTCGGCATCATCGTGGTCGAGGACATCTTCCTCGCGCTGTACCTCGCGGCGCTCCAGCCGATCCTGTCGGGCGCCGACTCACTGTCCGCCGCCGTGCTCGACGGCGGGAAGGCCTTCGGGTTCCTGCTGCTGCTCGCGCTCGCGGCGCGGTTCGGGACGCGGATCGTGGGGCGGCTCTTCGCCGTCAAGGACGACGAGCTCCTGGTCATCTCCTTCCTCGGCGCTGCCGTGTTCGTGGCCGGAGTGTCCGAGTGGTTCGGGGTCGCCGACGCGATCGGTGCGTTCATGGTCGGCCTGATGCTGGGCTCGACCGCGTCCGGGGACCGGATCCGGACGCTGGTGCATCCGCTGCGGGACGCGTTCGGCGCGATCTTCTTCTTCGCGTTCGGGCTGTCGATCGATCCCGGGGACCTGCCGAGTGTGCTGTGGCCCGTGCTGATCGCTGTCGCTCTGACGCTGGTGATGAACGTGCTGGCGGGGATGGGGGCGGCCCGGGTGTACGGGTTCGGGCCTCAGGCCGCGGCGAACGTCTCCACGACGCTGCTCGCCCGGGGGGAGTTCGCGCTGATCCTCGCGACGATGGCGGCGGGGGCGGGGCTCGATGCGCGGCTCTCTCCGTTCATCGCCGGGTATGTGCTGGTGCTCGCCGTGCTCGGGCCCATGGCGGCGGGGCGGTCCGCTTGGCTGGGGCGGGTCATGCCGGTGCGGTGCCCTTCTGTGCGGGATGAGGGGCGGGTCGGCGCCGGGGTGTAGGTCGCCCACTCGCCGTGGCTGCACTGGTTCGTCGGCGGGTGCGGGCCGGTGGGGCTTCTCGCGCAGTTCCCCGCGCCCCTGGAAGGCTGCGGCTTCGCCGCGCCTTCCCCCGACAAAGGCACCCCGCACCTTGATCGGGGAAATGCGCCCGAAGGGCATGCAT
>NZ_JBHYTK010000268.1:0-6031 GCF_042749255.1 Streptomyces sp. NPDC059524
TTCCCCAGATGAAAGGCGCCCCGCGCCTTGATCGGGGAGATGCGGCGCGAAGCGCCATGCATCTCAGGGGCGCGGGGAACTGCGCGACCAGCCCCCACCGGCCCGCAGGCGACTACGAACCGGTCGCCTTCAGCGCGAGCCACAGCTCCATGCGGACGTCCGGGTCGTCGAGGGAGCGGCCGAGGATCTCCTCGACGCGGCGCATGCGGTAGCGCAGGGTGTGGCGGTGGACGCCGAGATCGGCGGCCGCCGCGTCCCACTGGCCGTGCCGGGACAGCCAGGCCCGCAGCGAGGCGACGAGATCGCCGCGGCCCGTCGCGTCGTGGTCGCGCAGGGCCCGCAGGAGCCCGTCCGCGAACGCCAGCACCGCGTCGTCGGCCAGCAGCGGCAGCACGGACCCGGCGACGACGTCCTCGTGCTCGACGAGGATGCGGCCGCGCCGGCGGGCGACGGACAGGGCCTGTTCGGCCTGTTTGAAGGCGCCGGCGGCGGCGATCGGCCCGGACGGCGCGGAGAAGCCGATCACGGGCTCCTCCCCCGTCGACCCCTCGGCGCGCACCGCCTCGGCCCGCATGGCCTCCAGCGCCTCCGCGTACCGCACGCACGCCTCGACGGCCGCGCCCCCGTCGGCGGCGAGCAGCACGAGCCGACCGCCGTCGGGCACGACGAGCACCGCCTCGCCGGCCCGCGCGGCGGCGGACTCCACGATGTCGGCGAGTGCGGAGAGGGGGTCCTCGCCGGCGCCGGTGACGGCTTCCGCGAGGAGTACGGCCGTGCCGGCCGGGGTGTCGCCGCTCGCCGCGACCCCGGTGGGCGGCGGTGCGACGGCCTCGGCGAGCACCATGCGGAACGGCGCGTCGAGCAGCGCCCCGTACAGGCCGCCGGCGACGGCCCGCGCGTGGTCGGGTTCGCCGGCGAGCAGCATCCGGAGCACGGCGGAGCCGATGCGCTGCTCGGCGGCGTGCAGGGCGCGGGAGCGCTCGGTGGTGAGGGTGAGGAGGGCGATCGCGGAGTGCAGGGCGTAGCGCTCGGCGGTGCCGAGGGTGGCGGCGGTGCCGACGGCGAGCGCGGCGCGCGGTCCGCGGCCGGTGCCGATGGAGTGCAGTTCGATGCGGTCGTCGCTGCCGGAGGCGACGACGGCGCTGGCGGGCGCGGGCCGCTCCCGCAGCCGTTCCACGTCGGGGGTGAGGCGGGCGGCGCGGCGGCCGGCCCATTCGGGCGCGGCGGCGACGACGGCGCCGGACGCGTCGTAGAGGGCGGCCCAGCCGTCGACCTGGGCGGCGAGAACGGCGAGGAGGCCCTCGGGGCCTTCGTTCAGGGCCTGCTTGGTGAGTTCGCGCTGGGCGGCGAAGCCGGAGGTGACGGCGCGGTACTGGTCGGCGGCGATGGCCGCGGAGACGGCCTTGCTGATGGCGATGAACGGGGTGCGCGGCGGGACCGCGAGCAGGGGCAGGCCCTCGCTCTGGGCGGCGTCGACGAGAGCCTGCGGCACGTCGTCGTAGTTGACGCCGACCGCGAAGCCGAGGCCGACGACGCCGGCGCCGACGAGCCGCTTGACGTACCGCCGCATCGCCTCGGGGTCCTCGGCGTCCAGCTTGAGGGCGGTGATGAGCAGGAGCTCGCCGCCCTCCATGTAGGGGACGGGGTCGGCGAGCTCGCTGACGTGGGCCCAGCGGACGGGTGTGTCCAGGCGTTCCTCGCCCGCGCGCACGGTGAGCTTGAGCGCCGAGTGGTGGACGAGCGAGGCGAGCGTGGGCGGCATGGGGCCTTCAGGTGTGCGGTACGTACGGGTGGCTCTGCGGCGGGCGTTCTGTGAAGCTTTTGGCCGCTCCGTATGAACGTCCTGAGCCGATTCTGCCTCACCGTACGTACTCCTGGCGCCGAACCGGTGCCTCCTCAGGCGCGCAGGTCCACCAGGAGCGGCGGCGCGTGGTCGCCGCGGACGGTGGTGAGGGAGAGGACGGCGTGGCCGGGCGGGACGGCGTGGGCGAGGTCGGAGGCGGACCAGCGTTCGCGCTCGACCTGGCGGACGGTGACGGCACGGGCCGTCGGCGCCCGCCCGGTGATCACGCGGCGCACGGCGTGCAGCGCCTTGCCGGCCGGGGTCTCGGCGATGATCTGCCGGTCGGTGACGTCGCGGGCCTCGGTCCACTCCTTGCCCCACACCTCGGCGAAGTCCTGCCCGTCCCAGGGGGTGAGCCCGGACAGGGCCATGCGGCAGCCGACGGCTCCGAGCAGCGGGGAGCGCAGCGGCCGGGGCACGTCGTCGAGGGTGCGCAGGGTGAGGACGGCGCCCGCGTTGGCCGAGCGCAGGCGCTGGATGCCGCGGACGGCCTGCGGGGTGATGGTGCCGGTCGCGTCGTCGAGCACGAGGCAGGCGAACAGGGAGCGGTCCTCGCGAACGGCGACGCTGGCGGTGAACTGGGCGAGGACGAGCCGGGCGAGGATCCGGGAGGCGTCGGCGTGGCCGCGTTCGGGCAGGTCGACGCGGACCCGGACGGGGTGGTCGAGGGCGCGCAGGGAGAAGGGCCGGGTGGCGCCGGAGGTGTCGAAGAAGGAGGCGAAGGCGGGCCGGTCGAGCAGGGCGACGCGGTCGGCGAGCACGGCGCCGACGTCGCCGGGGTGGCCCAGTTGCCGTTCGCGCGCGTCGAGTTCGCGGAGCATCGCGTGGTGGCCGGCGTCGGTGAGGGCGGTGCGCAGGGCGCCGAGCGCGTCGGGCGCCCCGTCGAGCAGCCGGCGCAGCTCGGGCACGGACGGGAAGCGGCCGTGGACGGCGTGGTAGGGGCCGAGGAGCTGGGCGAGGACGGTGGTGGAGCGCCGGCTGTCGCCTCCGGGGTGCGGGTCGGCGAGGTCGCCGACGAGGGCTTCGGCGAGCACGGCCGCGGCCTCGTCGGGGTCGGTGCTGCCGCCGTACAGGTCGAGGTCGTAGACGGAGTCGGGGGAGCCGACGCGGACGACGACGTCGTACGTGTCCTGCCCGCCGAGCCCGGCGCCGGCCGCGCCGACGACCACGACGGCGGCCCGTCCGGCGAGGGCGCCGAGGCAGAGGGACTCGGCGAGCGGCCACACGACGCTGCCGGTCTTGCCGGAGCCGGGCGGGCCGACGGCGAGCAGCGAGGTGCCGATCAGGTCGGGGCCGAGGGCGAGGCCGACGCCCCGGTAGGAGTAGGGGTTGCGCTCGTCGTCGGCGGCCGAGCCGATCCTGACCTGGGCGGTGGCGAGGTCGTGGCGGGCGGCGCGGGCGGGCAGGTCGCGGGTGCCGGAGGGGTGCGGGCAGGCGGCGGCGCCCTCCTTGGCGACGGCGGCGGTGAAGGCGGCGAGGCTGTGCCGGCCGCGCTTGACGCCC
Organism: Streptomyces sp. NPDC059524; assembly: GCF_042749255.1. Taxonomy (NCBI): domain Bacteria; kingdom Bacillati; phylum Actinomycetota; class Actinomycetes; order Kitasatosporales; family Streptomycetaceae; genus Streptomyces; species Streptomyces sp. NPDC059524. The sequence continues at coordinate 3,347 of NZ_JBHYTK010000268.1, forward strand.
TGCCAGGCGCGGGCGATGCGGGCGTGGTCGACGTCGCGCATGAGTCCGGCGCGGGCGTCGGCGCCGAGCCGCTCGGCGGCGGCCTCGGCCCCGGCCTCGCGCAGCTGCGGCCAGGTGGCGGGGTCCTCCTCGGGAGCGGGCGCGCGCTCGGGGGCGGCGGGGCGGGCGGCGCGCCAGGCGGGGTAGCCGAAGCGGCGCCACAGTTCGCCCCAGCGGCCGAGCCGGCCGACGCCGACCATGATCCCGACGGCGAAGACGGCGTAGTAGAGGTACACGACGACGACCGAGGCGAAGGAGTGCGGGGAGGCCCAGGAGTCCGGGATCATCGCGTACAGCGGGAGCAGCCACCAGCCGCCGAGGTAGCCGTTCCACAGCAGGGACCAGACGAGCCAGCCGACGAGGAAGGCGATGAGGGCGCCGCTGAGCAGCTGGCGGGTCGGGGTGCGCTCGGGTTCCTGTTCGGGGCGCGGCCGGTGGCCGAAGCGCCAGATGCCCGGTGCGGCGGCGGGCCGCGGGGTGCGCAGCCAGGTCAGGAAGGTGCTGCCCGCCGGGGCGCCCCGCTCCCCCGGCGCGTGCGCGGGCCGCGGCGGGGGCGTGACGGGTCGTGCCGGGTGCGGCACCGCCGCCCCGCGCGCTCCCGTGCCGTCCCGGACGCCCCGTTCCCTGGCGGCGCCGCTCGTGCCCTCGGTGTCCATGGCCCTTGCCCCCTGACCTGCCGGTCCATCGGTCGGACCGTCCGTCGATCCGGCCTCAATTTAGTGCCCGATCCAAGGGAGTTCACCGCTTACGCGGCCCGGGGGCGCGGACTGGCCGGGAATCCCATGTGTCCACCACGGACAACAGCCCGGCCGAATCCCACCCCGATGGAGCATGACCACCCTGCCGAGGCGGCCCTAACCTGCGAAGGAACCCCCGAAGAAACCGGCGAAACCGGACCCACGCGGATCCCGGCCCAGCCGCCCCACCTGAACCAGGAGCCCCGCATGAGCGACATCCCGCAGGAGCGCCGCGTCGTCACCGCCATCCCCGGCCCGAAGTCGCAGGAGCTGCAGCAGCGCCGCGTCGCCGCGGTCGCCGCGGGCGTGGGCTCCACGCTGCCGGTCTTCACCGCCCGCGTGGACCGCGGCATCATCGAGGACGTCGACGGCAACCGTCTGATCGACTTCGGTTCCGGCATCGCCGTGACCTCGGTCGGCGCCTCCGCCGAGGCCGTGGTCCGCCGCGCCTCCGCGCAGCTCCAGGACTTCACCCACACCTGTTTCATGGTCACGCCGTACGAGGGCTACGTGGCCGTCGCCGAGGCGCTGGCCGAGCTCACGCCGGGTGACCACGCGAAGAAGTCGGCCCTGTTCAACTCGGGCGCCGAGGCCGTCGAGAACGCCGTCAAGATCGCCCGCGCGTACACCAAGCGCACCGCGGTCGTCGTCTTCGACCACGGCTACCACGGCCGTACCAACCTCACCATGGGCATGACGGCGAAGAACATGCCGTACAAGCACGGCTTCGGCCCGTTCGCCCCCGAGGTCTACCGCGTCCCGGTCGCCTACGGCTACCGCTGGCCGACCGGCGCCGAGAACGCCGGCCCGGAGGCCGCCGCCCAGGCGATCGACACCATCACCAAGCAGGTCGGCGCCGAGAACGTCGCCGCGATCGTCATCGAGCCGGTCCTCGGCGAGGGCGGCTTCATCGAGCCGGCCAAGGGCTTCCTGCCGGAGATCGTGAAGTTCGCCAACGACAACGGCATCGTCTTCGTCGCGGACGAGATCCAGTCCGGCTTCTGCCGCACCGGCCAGTGGTTCGCCTGTGAGGACGAGGGCATCGTCCCCGACCTGATCACGACCGCCAAGGGCATCGCGGGCGGTCTGCCGCTCGCCGCCGTGACGGGCCGCGCCGAGATCATGGACGCCGCGCACGCGGGCGGCCTCGGCGGCACCTACGGTGGCAACCCGGTGGCCTGCGCCGGTGCGCTCGGCGCCATCGAGACGATGAAGGAGCTCGACCTCAACGCCAAGGCGAAGGAGATCGAGGCCACGATGAAGGCCCGCCTGACGGCGATGCAGGAGAAGTTCGCCGTCATCGGCGACATCCGCGGCCGCGGCGCGATGATCGCCATCGAGCTCGTGAAGGACCCGGCCACCAAGGAGCCGCACCCGGAGGCCGCCGCCGCGCTCGCCAAGGCCTGCCACGCGGAGGGCGTCCTCGTCCTCACCTGCGGCACCTACGGCAACGTGCTGCGTTTCCTGCCGCCGCTCGTCATCGGCCAGGACCTGCTCAACGAGGGTCTCGACGTCATCGAGAACGCCTTCGCGGCGCTCTGATCACCCCTTTCGCACGGCCCGGCCGCTGCCGCCGGCACGGATGACCGTTCCGTGACCTGCGGTAACGGTCGGGCCGTGTGAAGAAGGTGTGGGGGGCCGATGGCAGGTTGGCCAACCGTCTGTCGTCCCCCCACCCCCTGACGTACGGTTTCTGCAGATGAGAGAAACACCTCGCCCACGGGGGACTGTGGGTGATGCCGGGTCGGAGCCTCCCCAGCCCCGCCCTGGTCGTGCCCTCGCGCACACCCCCGGAGCCTCCGGCTCCGGAACTCCTCACCGATCGGACGGTCGCCCGCCCCAAACCCCCCGGGGCGCGCGGCACGCCGGTCAGTTCGGCCGGCCCGGCACCACCCCCCCTGTTCCGGGC
>NZ_JBHYTK010000269.1:0-5964 GCF_042749255.1 Streptomyces sp. NPDC059524
CTGAAATGCAGACCCTTCGGGTCGCATTTCCCCGATGAGGCGCAGCCTCATCAGGGGCGCGGGGAACTGCGCGACCAGCCCCCACGCACCCGCACCCGGCGACGAGACCGAAAGAGCCTCAGCGCTCGAAGGGCACCGAGACCGCCAGCATCATTTCCACCGGCGCGGAGCCATCGTTCCGGTACTCGTGGGCGACGGACGCCTCGAACGTCGCGCTGGCCCCCGCCGGCACCCGGTGCACGACCCCGTCGACGACCAGGGCCAGCTCACCGGAGGTCACGTGCAGCAGCTCCACCGTCCCCTGCGGATGGGGGTCCGACGGGCTGCCCTCACCCGGCGCGAGCCGCCACTCCCACATCTCGAACGGGCCGGGCGCCTCCGCGCCGACGAGGAGCCGGTTGTGGCTGCCGCCCTCCGTCGACCACAGCCGGACGGCCTGGTCGCCGGGGACGACCCGCACCTTCGGGCCCTGTTCGTAGTCGAGCAGGGTGGTGATGCTGACGCCGAGCGCGTCGCCGATCTTGACGACGGTGCCGATGCTGGGGTTGGTGCGGGCCTGTTCGATCTGGATGACCATGCCCCGGCTGACCCCGGCCCGGGAGGCGAGCGTGTCGAGGGTGAAGCCGCGCTCGGTGCGCCAGTGCCTGACGTTGCGGGCGAGCGACTGGGTCAGCAGGTCGAGGTCCGACACGTTCCGTCCATCGAGGGGCCTGGAGGGGCACACCTGGTTGCACCCCGACGTGCAGCAAACTGTACTCAGACCCGGTAGCGGCGCAGCGCGGGCATGGCGCAGGCGAGGCCCAGCATGGTGACGACGACCAGGAGCCCGCCCCCGACGACGGCCGCGCGGGGCCCGAACGCGGAGCCGGCCGAGCCGTGCAGCACGTCGGCGAGCCGGGGCCCGCCCGCGACGACGACGGTGAAGACGCCCTGCATGCGGCCGCGCATCTCGTCGGTGGCGGCGGACAGCAGGATCGCCCCGCGGAAGACCATGGAGACCATGTCGGCGACCCCGGCGAGCGCGAGGAACGTCACGGCGAGCCAGAGGTTGCCGCTGAGGCCGAACCCGGCGACGGCGAGCCCCCACGCGACGACCGCGCCGATGACCATCCAGCCGTGCCGCCGGGCTCGCGAGAACGTGCCGGAGAACAGCCCGCCGGCCACCGCCCCGACGGGGATCGCCGCGAACAGGAGGCCGAGGGCGAGCCCTTCCCCGTAGGGCGCGTAGGTCTCGGCGGCGAGCTGCGGGAAGAGGGCGCGGGGCATGCCGAGGACCATCGCGACGATGTCGGCGAGGAAGGACAGCAGCAGCACCTTGTGCAGGGCGATGTACCGGAAGCCCTCGGCGATCTCGCGCACTCCGGCGCGGCGGGCGACGGTGCCGAGCGGGGGCAGCGCGGGCAGCCGGTACACGGCCCAGACGGTGACGCACAGCGCGAACGCGTCGATGAGGTACAGCTCGGGCAGGCCGATCACGGGGATCAGGACGCCGGCGAGCAGCGGCCCGACGACCTGGCCGGTCTGCATGACGGTGGAGCCGAGCGCGTTGGCCGCGGCGAGCTGGCCCTCGGGCACGAGCCGGGCGATGGAGGCGTTGCGCGCGGGCGCGTTGAGTCCCCAGAACGCCTGCTGGAGGGCGAGCAGCACCATCAGGACGACGACGGAGCCGAGCCCGGTGACGGCCTGGAGCCAGAACAGGACCGAGGTGCCGGCGATGCCGCAGTTGGTGATGAGGAGCAGCTTGCGGCGGTCCATGGTGTCGGCGACCGCGCCGCCCCACAGCGCGAACACGACGAGCGGTACGAGTCCGGCGAGGCTCGCGGCGCCGACCCAGGCGGAGGATCCGGTGATGTCGTAGATCTGCTTGGGCACGGCGACGGCGGTGAGCTGGCTGCCGACGGCGGTGACGATCGTGGAGGACCACAGGCGGCGGTAGGCGGGGATCCGCAGCGGCCGGGTGTCCATCGCCCAGCGCCGCCGCCGTGCCGGTGTCTCGTCCGGCGCGGTGCCGGTGCTGCTCTCGCTGGTGCCTGTGCCGTCCACGCTCATCCTGATTGCTCGCTACATCTACCTGTGCGGGCATCAGTGTCGCAGTCCTGGCGCGGACGGTGTCGGGCGGTCTCAGGTGCCGGCGATGAGCAGGGCCCCCATCGCGAGCATCGTGACGGCGACGAGTCCGTCGAGGACGCGCCAGGCGGCGGGCCGGGCGAGGAAGCGGCTGAGCAGGCGGGCGCCGAAGCCGAGGGCGACGAACCAGACCAGGCTCGCGAGGGTGGCGCCGAGTCCGAAGGTCCAGCGCAGCGGGCCGCGGTCGGCGGCGACGGAGCCGAGCAGCAGCACGGTGTCGAGGTAGACGTGGGGGTTGAGCCAGGTCAGGGCGAGGCAGGTGAGCACGGCGCGGCGGCGCGAGCCGGTGGAGTCGCCCTCGGTCTGCAGGGCCGCGTCGCCGGGGCGCAGCACGCGCCGGGCGGCGAGGGCTCCGTAGCAGAGCAGGAAGGCGCCGCCGATCCAGCCGACGGCGGTGACCGCGCCGGGCCAGGCGACCACCAGCGCGCCGACGCCGCCGACGCCGAGGGCGATGAGCACGGCGTCGGACAGGGCGCAGATGCCGACCACGGCGAGGACGGCGTCGCGGCGGATGCCCTGGCGGAGCACGAACGCGTTCTGGGCTCCGATGGCGACGATGAGCGAGAGGCCGGTGCCGAAGCCGGCGGCCGCGGCGGTGAGAGAGGCGGTCATGGCCTCGACGCTACGGAGACGATCACCGCGCGTACAGCTAAAGATTTTTACGTAGCATTAGCCTGGCTTAAGAAGGTGGGGGAGAACGGGTGGTGTGTGGTGATCTCCGAGCTGCCGCTGGACCAGGTGCGGACGCTGCTGGCCGTCGTGGACGAGGGCACGTTCGACGCGGCGGCGGCCGCGCTGCACGTGACGCCGTCGGCGGTGAGTCAGCGGGTGAAGGCGTTGGAGCAGCGCACGGGCCGGGTGCTGCTCGTGCGCACGAAGCCGGTGCGGCCGACCGAGTCGGGGCAGGTCGTGGTGCGCTACGCCCGGCAGCTGGCGCGCCTCGAGCGGGACGCGCACGCGGCGCTCGGGATGGGCCCGGACGACGGGGCGACGCGGGTGACGGCGGCGGTGAACGCGGACTCGCTGGCGACCTGGTTCCTGGACGCGCTCGCCCGGGTCCCGCAGCGTCCGCCGATCGCGTTCGAGCTGCACCGCGAGGACGAGACGCGCACGGCCGAGCTGCTGCGCGAGGGGCTGGTGATGGCGGCCGTGACCTCGTCGCCGGAGGCGGTGGCGGGGTGTTCGGTGCGGGCGCTGGGCCGGATGCGGTATCTGGCGGCGGCGCACCCGGACTTCGTGCGGGAGCATCTGGACGGGCCGCTCGCGCAGGGGCTCGCGCGGGCGCCGGTGATGACGTTCGACCGCAGTGACGCGTTGCAGGACGCGTTCGTGCGGGAGCTCGGCGGGGCGGGGGCGGGCGGGGTGCGGCACGCGATGCCGACGTCCGACGGGTTCGCAGCGTCGGTGGCGGCCGGGCTCGGCTGGGGTCTGGTGCCCGAGGCGCAGGCGGCTCCGCTGCTGAGCGCGGGCCGGCTGGTCGAGCTGGCGCCTCAGCGCCCGGTGGACGTCCCTCTGTACTGGCAGCAGTGGAAGCTGGACTCGCCCGCCCTCGCGGCGGTGACCGAGGCGGTGACCGCGACCGCGGCGACGGCCCTGCGCCGCTGAGGCCGCACGGCCATGACCTACTGCCGGTCCTCCAGCTCGGACAGCGCGAGGAGCTGTTCCGGGGTGATGTCGGCGGGAATGGGGCGGGGCGCGGGCGTGCGCAGCGGTGGCTGCCAGCCGGCCTCCTCGTCCCAGGTCCGTACGACCTTGGCCGGTGCCCCGGCGACGACGGCGTGGTCGGGGACGGTGCCGCGCACGACGGCGCCGGCGGCGACGACCACGTTCCGTCCGAGGCGGGCACCCGGCAGGATCACGGCGCCGGTGCCGATCCAGCAGCCGGGGCCGATCTCCACGGGCTCCATGCGGGGCCACTGGCGTCCGACGGGCTCGTGCGGGTCGTCGTAGGAGTGATTGGTGGAGGTGATGTAGACGTACGGGCCCATGTAGACGTCGCTGCCGATGGCGACGGTCGTGTCGGCGACGACGTGGCCGCCGCGGCCGATGACGACGCCGTCGCCGAGGGTCAGGATCGGGTCGGGGCCGAGGTCGAGGTCCGGCATCATCCCGGCCGTCAGGGTGACCTGTTCGCCGATGATGCAGTGCGCGCCGAGCCGGATCCACGGTTCACCGAAGACGGTGCCCTGCGGGAACGCGAGCTTGGTGCCGGGGCCGATGGCGCGGAACCGGTAGCCGCCGGGCTGCTCCGCGGTGACGGCGCCGCGGCGCTGCGCCCACCGCCAGCCGGCCTGCACGGCGCGATGGGCGAGCCCGCCCCGGGCGGCCCGCCGTCCTGACGAGAACACGTTCCGGTTCTTTGGCACAGCGCCACGTTACTCACCCGTACAGCACTCCCCCACCTCGACGGCCTGTGATCTTCACCCCACGGGTACGGTTCGCTCAGGCGCGACGCAGGCGGAGCACGCCACGACTTGCAAGGAGCGGGATCGCATGGCCCACGAGGCACTCATCGCCGGGTTCGGCGGCAAGGAACCGAAGCTGGACCAGGACGCCTTCGCGGCGCCCAACTCCACGCTGATCGGCGACGTCACGCTGCACGCCGGGGCGAGCGTCTGGTACGGCGCGGTGCTGCGCGCGGAGTTCGAGCCGATCACGCTCGGCGCGGACAGCAACATCCAGGACAACTGCACGGTGCACGTCGACGCCGGGTTCCCGGTGACGATCGGGGAGCGCGTCTCGGTGGGGCACAACGCGGTCCTGCACGGCTGCACGATCGAGGACGACTGTCTGATCGGCATGGGCGCGACGGTGCTCAACGGCGCGGTGATCGGCGCGGGTTCGCTGGTCGCGGCGCAGGCGCTGGTCCCGCAGGGCATGGTCGTCCCGCCGGGTTCGCTGGTCGCGGGCGTGCCGGCGAAGGTGCGGCGCGAGCTCACGCAGGAGGAGCGCGAGGGCGTGACCTTCAACGGCACGGTCTACGTGGACCTGGCCCGCTCCCACCGCGAGGTCCACGAGAAGTCCGCCGACGCGAACTGACCGGCCCCGGGGGCCGGGGACCGGTACGGCGGAGCGTCACTCGCCCGCGGGCACCGGCTCCGGCCCGGTCTCCGCCTCGGCCGCCTCGGCCTTGGCGGCGGCCTTCGCGGCCTTGCGCTTGACGATCAGCATCGAGGCGATGCCGATGAGGACGGCCGCGCCGAGACCCACGTACGAGAAGCGCTTGAGCCAGTCCTCGGCGACGACGCCGATGTAGTAGATGACGGCCGTGGTGCCGCCGGCCCAGACGACGCCGCCCAGGAAGTTGGCGATGAAGAACTTCCAGTACGGCATGTGCAGGACGCCGGCCAGCGGGCCGGCGAAGATGCGCAGCAGGGCGATGAAGCGGCCGAAGAACACGGCCCACATGCCCCACTTCTCGAACGACCGCTCCGCGGTGGCCACATGGGCGGGCCCGAAGTGCCGCGGGAACTTGGCGCCGAGTTTGGCGAGGAGGGGCCGGCCGCCCTTGCGGCCGATCGCGTAGCCGATGGAGTCGCCGATCACGGCGCCGGCCGTCGCGCACACGCCGAGCACCAAGGGGTTCACGTCGCCGTGCTGCGAGGACAGCAGGGCGGCGGAGACGAGGACGATCTCACCGGGCAGCGGGATGCCGAGGCTCTCCAGGCCGATGACGCCCGCCACCAAGGCGTAGATGGCGACCGCCGGGATCGTGTCGAGCCATTCCTGGACGTGCAACGCCGTCGCCTCCCGTGCCGGTGCGGTGTCTCCCCGAGGCCCTGCCGTCACCTTCCCGCCGTCGCCCGGAGGGCGGCCGGGCGGCGTCTGGTGCCCGGC
>NZ_JBHYTK010000270.1:0-5758 GCF_042749255.1 Streptomyces sp. NPDC059524
CGGCCTGGTCCGCGCCCTCGACACGGCGGGGCTGCCCGTCGCCGTCTTCTCCGACGTGTCCTCACACGTCGTCAGGGAGTACGTGGACAGCCGCTCGCTGCCCGTACGGCGCGGCGCACAGGGCCGCGGCGACGACCCCTCCCTGCTGCTGCCGCACCCGGACGCGCTGCTCCGGTCCCTGCACCAGCCCGGATCACCCACACCCCGCGGCCTGGTGATCGGCTCTCAGCCCGCCGAGCTGGAGGCGGCCCGGCAGCTCAGCCTGCTGTTCATCGGCTACGCGGCGTCCCCGCAGGCCGAGCAGGCACTGGAGCGCGCCGGAGCCCGTCACGTCTTCCGGGACCTGGCCCGGCTGACCGACATCGTGCGCACGCGCACCCCCCATTGAGCCCAGCCCCACCCGGCCCACTCCAGCGCGCGCGATGCCCGCCACGGACGCACGATTTCTAGTGGGCCGCATTCCGACGGCCCCCCACGGTCTGCGCTCTCGGGAGGAACTGCCATGACCGTCAGTCTGGAGCAGCTGCGCCGCTGCCACTTCGCCGTCGACCTGGGCGCCGCCCGCACCCGCGTGTACGTGAAGGGCGCGGGTCTCGTCGTCGACGAGCCGAGCGCGGCCGCGGTCAACACCCGTACCGGCGCCCTGATCGCGGTCGGTGAGTTCGCCGAGAAGATGACCGGGCGGACCCCCGACTACATCCGGGTCGTGCGTCCCGTCTCCGGCGGCACCGTCGTCGACATCGAGATGGCGCAGCGGATGCTGCGTCACCTCCTGGGCGAGAAGCTGCGCCGCGCCCTGCGCCGCAAGCCCCGGCTGCGCGCGGCGGCGTGCACCCCGCACGACGCGGACCCGCTCGCCCAGCGGGCCGCCGTGGAGACCCTCGTCGGGCTCGGCGCGAGACGGGTCGAGCTGGTCGACACGCTGATCGCGGCGGCGGTCGGCTGCGGCCTGCCCGTCGAGCAGCCCGAGGCCACCATGATCATGGTGTGCGGGGCGGCGACGACGCAGATCGCGGTGCTGTCGCTCGGCGCGATCGTGACGGCGGAGCGGATCCCGGTCGGCGGGGACGCCATCGACCACGCCGTGGTGCAGCACCTGCGCCAGCACCACGAGCTGATGCTGCCCTCGCAGTCCGTACGCCCCCTGCAGCTCGCGCTGAGCGGCAACGGGCTCACCCCGAGCGGCCCCGAGCAGACCGAGATCCACGGCCGGGACGTGGCGACGGGCCTGGCCCGCTCGGTGCACGTCGACACCTCGGCGGTGCGGCGCGCCATCCACACCCCGCTGACGGCGGTCCTGGACGGCATCGGCAAGGTGCTGCGCGACTGCCCGCCGGACCTGGTGGCCGACCTCGCGGACCGCGGGATCATGATGGTCGGCGGTTCGGCGCTGCTGCCGGGCCTGGACCAGATGCTGCGGGACGCCACGGGCATGCCGGTGCACATCGCCGAACGGCCCGACGTGTGCGCGGTGCAGGGGCTCGGCGCGATGATGGAGGGCAAGATCCAGCCGATGGTCCTGGACCCGCTGGCCGACTGACCGGTGTACGGAGCGACCCTCACGATGAGCCCGAGCGGGCCGGAGCCCGGTGCTCCGTCCGGCCTGTCCGTCCTCCTGGAAGCGGTCCTGACCATCGGCACCGACCTCGAACCGCGGGCCACGCTGCGGCAGCTGGTGGACAGCGCGACCGCGCTGACCGGCGCCCGGCACGGTGTGCTCGGCGTCCTCGACCCCGATCACGGCCGGCTGGTCGAGGTGGTGACCAGCGAGGGCGCCCGGCCCGAGCTGCCGCCCGGCGAGCCGTACGACGCGGTGCTGCACGAGCCGGGGCTGCTCGCGGTGCCGGTCCTGGTGCAGGGCGCGGTGTGCGGCCGGCTGCGACTGACCGGGCGGCGCGCGCCCGAGGGGTTCACGGGCGCCGACCTGGAAGTGCTGCGGGTTCTGGCGGGCCAGGCGGGCATCGCGCTGGGCAACGCGCGCCTGTACGAGAGCGCGCGGCAACGCGAGCGCTGGATCGAGGGCGCGGCGGCGGTGACGACGGCGCTGCTCACCGGCGCCCCGGGGGACGCCCTGACGACGGTCGCCGAGCAGGCGCGGCTGCTCGCGGACGCGGCGGCCGGGGTGGTGCTCCAGCCGACCGAGGAGGGCGGCATGGAGATCGTCGCGGCGGCCACGACGGACGACCCGGCTCTGCTGCTCGGGGCCACGATCCGTCCTGGCACGGCGGTCCTCGATCAACTCCTGGCCGGTGAGCCGGTGTTCATCGACGACTCGGCGACCGACCCGCGGATGACGACGCGGGTACGGAGCCTGTTCGGGCCGAGCATGATGCTGCCGCTGCGGGCGGCGGGGAAGCTGATCGGCACCCTGGCCCTGCCCCGCTCCCCCGGCGCCCGCCCCTACACGCCGGTGGACCACCGGCTGGCGACCCAGTTCGCCTCGCAGGCGGCGCTCGCGCTGGTCCTCGCCGACGCGCAGGCCGGCCGGGAGCGGCTCGCCGTGTTCGAGGACCGTGACCGGATCGCCCGTGACCTGCACGATCTCGTGATCCAGCGGCTGTTCGCGACGGGGATGATGCTGGAGACGGCGGCGCGCCGGGCGCAGGCGGCGGAGGTGCGCACGATGCTGGCGCAGGCCGTGGACGAGCTGGAGTCGACGGTCCAGGAGGTCCGTACGACGATCTTCGCGCTGCAGCAGCCGCCGTCGGACGCCCCGTCGACGTTCCGCGGCAAGGTGCTGCGCGAGACGGCGGGCGCGGCGGCGGTCCTCGGCTTCAGCCCGTCCGTCCACTTCACCGGCGCCGTGGAGTCCGCGGTGCCGGACCAGGCCCAGACCCATCTCCTCGCGGCGTTGCGCCGCGCCCTGGCCACGGCCTCGCGGCGTGCGGGCGTGTCCCGGATCGACGTCTCGGTCGACGCGCGGGCCACCCTGCCCGACGGCCGCCCGGGCGTGCGTCTGACGGTGACGGACGACGGGACTGTGGACGAAGGCGCGCAGGCGTCGCCGGTGATCTGGCAGGCACCCCGCTAGAGCGCCGGGGTCAATGTGCGGTGGGTCACAATCCACGCGCGCATCGCAACCGTGCCGACCCGTCGCGGGTCTAGCACAAGCGGGTGGGAAACGTAAGGGTGTTTGGATGGATATACGCCCGAAACGGTAGATGTCGGACCCTCATGTAATATTCACCCGCGCTCTTCACATCCTTCACAGAGTCGTGTGCTGGGCGGACACCGGGACCCCACGACCAGGGAAGCCAGATGAGTCACGCAGAGAACGCGATCGCCCCTCGAATAAGCCTCGTTGTGCCGGTCTACCGGGTTCAGGGATATCTGCGTGCCTGCCTGGACTCGATCCTCGACCAGTCCTTCACGGACTTCGAGATCGTCGCGATCGACGACGCCTCCCCCGACGCGTGCGGCCGGATCCTCGACGAGTACGCGGCCCGCGACGAGCGCGTCGTACCGGTCCACCTGACCGAGAACCAGGGCATCGGCAAGGCCCGCGACCTCGGCGCCCTGCGGGCGCGCGGCGACTACATCTTCTTCCTGGACAGCGACGACACCCTGGCCGAGGGCGCCCTGCAGGCCGTCGCCGACCGTCTCGACCTCACCGCCGACCCGGACATCCTGCTCCTCAACCACGTCCGCACGTACTGGACGAACCGGGTGCAGGCCAGCGCCGCCGGCGAGATGCTCGCCGCCGCGGGCAAGGACGTCTTCACGGCGCTGGAGCGCCCCGAGTACCTCACGATGTTCGCCGTGGTGTGGAACAGGGTGTACCGCCGCGAGTTCTACGTCGGCAACGAGTTCACGTTCACCGACGGCATCTACGAGGACGCGCTCATGGTCTACAAGACCATGCTGACCGCGGAGCGCATCGCCTGCCTGGAGCAGGTCTGCGTGGAGTACCGCCAGCGCCGCCAGGGCAACTCGATGCGCACCCCCGGCCGCAAGCACTTCGGCATCTTCGAGCAGTACGCCCGGCTCTTCGCGTTCCTCGACGAGCGCCCGCACCTGGAGCCCGTGCGCCCCCTGATGTTCGAGCGCATGGTGAGCCACTTCCTCTTCACACTGGTCCGCCCGGACCGCATCGTGCCGTCGGACCGCGCCTCCTTCTTCAAGCGCTCCGCCCAGCAGTACCGCCGCTTCAAGCCGGCCGGCTTCACCCGCCCCGAGGGCATGACCGGCGTACGGTTCGAGCTCCTGGAGCGCGGCTCCTACCCGGCGTACCAGGCCTTCGAGCTGGCCGGCGCGACCAAGTCGAAGCTGCGCAAGCGCGCGCTGAAGACCAAGAACGTGCTGGGCCGCAAGGCGTACGACCAGCTGTACCGCATGTACCAGCGCCGCCCGATCGACGAGAACCTCGCGGTCTACAGCGCGTACTGGAACCGCGGCGTGGCCTGCAACCCCGCGGCGATCTACCACAAGGCCAAGGAGCTGGCCCCGCACGTCCACGGCGTGTGGGTGGTGCGCGCGGGCGACGAGGAGAACGTGCCGGCGGGCGTCGACTACGTTGTCAGCCGCTCCCCGCGCTACTGGGAGGTCATGGCCCGCGCCAAGTACCTCGTCAACAACGTCAACTTCCCCAACGAGATCGTCAAGCGCCCCGGCCAGGTCCACCTGCAGACGCACCACGGCACGCCGCTCAAGCAGATGGGCATCGACCAGCAGCGCTTCCCGGCCGCCGCGAAGAACATGAGCTTCCACAAGATGCTCGAGCGCGTCGACAAGTGGGACTTCAGCCTCTCCTCGAACCAGCACTCGACGGAGATCTGGGAGCGCGTCTACCCCTGCGCCTTCGAGAACATCGACTCGGGCTACCCGCGCAACGACGTCTACTTCCAGGCCACTTCGGCAGACGTCGCCCGCATCCGCGCCGAACTGGGCATCCAGGACGGGCAGACCGCGATCCTGTACTGCCCCACGGTCCGCGACTACCAGAAGGGCTTCATCCCCCGTCTGGACCTGGAGCGGCTGTGCCGTGAGCTCGGCCCGGACCACGTCGTCCTGGTGCGCGCCCACTACTTCTACGGCGCCGACCCGCAGCTCGCCGCCCTCCAGGAGCGGGGTCTGATCAAGGACGTCTCCCGCTACCCGGTCGTCGAGGACCTGTGCCTGGCCTCCGACGTCCTGATCACGGACTACTCGTCGATCATGTTCGACTACGCCTGTCTGGACCGGCCGATCGTGTCCTACGTGGACGACTGGGACGTCTACAGCAAGGCGCGCGGCGTGTACTTCGACCTCCTGTCGCAGGAGCCCGGCCAGACCCCCGGCGCGACCGCGACCTCCGAGGACGAGCTGATCGAGGTGTTCCGCAGCGGCGCCTGGAACGGCGAGCGGGCCGCGGCCCTGCGCCAGGCGTTCCGCGAGCGCTTCGTCCAGTACGACGACGGCCACGCGGCCGAGCGCGTCGTGCGCCGCATCTTCCTGAACCAGGAGGCGACGCCGGCCGTCCTGCCGCTCGCCGAGCGGACCCCGGCGCCCCGTCCCGCGCAGGCCACCGACCGGGCCGGCGTGACGACGGGCGACACCGCGGGCGACGCCGACCTCGTCGGCGCCTGACCGACCGCCGACCGACCACACGCACGACGCACGACGCATCACACGCAACGGGGGAACGCACCACCATGACGTCACGGATCTCGAAAGCGGTCATTCCGGCCGCGGGCCTCGGCACCCGGTTCCTGCCCGCCACCAAGGCGACTCCCAAGGAGATGCTCCCGGTGGTGGACAAGCCGGCGATCCAGTACGTGGT
>NZ_JBHYTK010000271.1:0-5739 GCF_042749255.1 Streptomyces sp. NPDC059524
TGCCGCTCCCCCGCGCCACACACCAGTCGCCCCACGGGCCCGTCACACATTCCGCACCGAAGCGGAGCGCCTACGCCTCGTCGGCGCGCGCCCCCCGGTGCCGCCCGCGCGGCTGCGACTGCTCGTGGCCGCCGTCGTGCTGCGCGGACGCGGAGACCGCTCCGCGGTGCCGGCCGGAGCCGGATCGTTCCTGCTCCACCGTGTGCGTCGCGGTGTCCGTACCGTTGTCTTCCGTCATGAGAGAGCTCATGGCGTAACCCCGAATCCCCGTTGTTTCGAACAAGATCCTTCTGATGCAGCCGGGCGAGTCTAACCAACCGCCGGACGCCCGCCGAGGGGCGCCTGCCCCAACGGCACCGGCCGCTGCGCCGCAGGTGCCTGCGGGGCCTGTACGACCGGTTCGCGGGGCTTCGGCGGCTCGGGTGCGGGGATGCGCGCGAGCCCGCACGACACGTCGTCCGTGACGTACGGCAGCGCCAGGACCCCGTCCCGCGACCAGAAGCCCGTACCGGCCAACCACCCTACAGGCGCAGCCAGTTGATGCAGGTGCGACACGGCGGGCCGCCACACGCCGAGCCATGGCGCCCCGCCCTCGGTCCCGGCCGGCCCGTCGATGCGCAGCGCCACCGCGCAGCTCTCGGGCAGCAGGGTCTGCCCGGGCTGGACGGCGAACGGGGTCAGCGCGCAGTCCGCGAGCCGCAGCGCCTGCGGGAAGCGGATCGGCAGCGTACTGCCCAACACGCCCCAGCCGAGCCGGAGTTCGCCCGGGGTGGCGGCGTCCGAGCGGAGCAGGATCAGACCGCTGTCGGGGTCCGCGAGCAGCAGCCGGTCCTCGCTCTCCTCGGTGATCTGCAGCAGCGGCGACACCTCGCCGTCCCGGTCCAGATCCACCGCGACCGTCTTCACCGGGCCGTCCCCCTCGGCCGGTTCCCGGTCGAGCGCGAGGAGCCGCCCGGTGCGGTCCAGCCACACGCCGCCCGAGCACCGCCCCGGCACCTCGGCCACATGCTCGGGCCCGAACGCCCCGCCCGCCACCCGCCACACGCCGGTGCTCTCCTCGCCCGGGGCGAGCGCGTACGCGCACCGGCCGTCCGGCGCGGGCGGCAGCAGGGTCAGTTCGTCGCACTCCACCGCCCCCAGCAGCACCTCGCCGGTGCCGGGGCCCGTCGGGTAGAGCAGCGAGAACAGGTGGCGGCCGTCCGCCCGCCGCCGCACCAGCACCCGGCCGTCGGCCAGCGGCAGCACCGCCGTGTCCGGTTCCTCCGGCTGGTTCGTCGGCAGCGGCACCGCGTACGGCTCCGGTCCGTCCAGCGTCCAGCGCTCGGGGAACCAGGAGGGGGCCGCGTCGTCCGCCCCGTCGTGCGCGAGCCGGGCCGCGTACGACCCGTCCGCCGTGATCACGCATCCGGTGCGCGGCGGCTCCGGCCGCGTCCCGGTCGTGGGCTCGATCGCCAAGGCCGTCATGGATCTGTCACCTCCGGTTCAGTCGCCTCCGGTCGTCCGCGGTCGAAGCTAGTTTTCGCACGTACCTCCGTGGCACCGGGCGCCCGCCGCTTCACCCCAAAGGGTGGCGAAGCGGCGAATTCGCTGAGAGTGCTGTGCCGGGTGTGCTCACGGGGTGCGGCCGGGTCCGGAGAGGGCGGTCATGGACGTGGATGTAAGGTTTGCCTAACCAAACCCTGTGGATGTGCGGAGGTCCGTACGTCCACACCCCCGTGACCGCTGGAGCCGAGCCGAGATGTCCATACGCCACCACCGCACCCGGATCGTGGCCGCCGCCGTCACCGCGGCCGCCGCCCTCACCCTCACCGCCTGCGGTTCCGGCGACACCGGCGGCTCCGGCGAGAAGGACGCCGACGGCGCGGGCTCCAAGGCCGTCGCCCAGGGCGGCGACGACTTCTCGAAGGCCGCCGAGCAGACCGCGAAGATGGGCACGACCGCGAAGGCCGGCCAGTTCCCGCGCACCGTCACGCACGCCATGGGCAAGACCGAACTGAAGGCGAAGCCCCGGCGCGTCGTCGTCCTCGACGTCGGCGAGCTCGACAACGTCGCCTCCCTCGGCGTCAAGCCCGTCGGCTACGCCCCCACCGAGGGCGACGAGGGCATCCCGACCTACCTGAAGAAGGAAGCGGGCAACCCGAAGAACGTCGGCACGATCAACTCCCTCAACCTCGAGGCGATCGCCAACCTCAAGCCCGACCTGATCCTCGGCAGCGAGCTGCGCGCCGCCAAGCTCTACCCGCAGCTCTCCAAGATCGCCCCCACCGTCTTCTCCATCCGCCCCGGCTTCACGTGGAAGGAGAACTACCTCCTCAACGCCTCCGCCCTCGACAAGAGGGACCGGGCCGAGGCGAACCTCGCCGCGTACGAGAAGGACGTGAAGCAGCTCGGCGCCGACGTGAAGAAGGCCAACGGCGGCAAGGCCCCGACCGTCACGATGCTCCGCTACATGCCGGACCGCATCCGCCTCTACGCCAAGGCCTCCTTCATCGGCACGATCCTCGACGACGCCGGCATCCCGCGCCCGAAGAACCAGCAGATCGACGACCTGGCGGCCGAGATCAGCCCCGAGAAGATCGACTCCGCCGACGCCGACTGGATCTTCACCGGCGTCTACGGCGACGCGAAGAAGACCCAGCGCTCGAGCGCCGAGGACAACCCGCTCTGGAAGAACCTGAAGGCTGTCAAGGACGGGCAGGCCAAGGACGTCCCGGACGAGACCTGGTACCTCGGCCTCGGCGTCACCGCCGCCCACGAGGTCCTGAACGACCTCCGCGGCGACCTCGTCAAGTAGCCGGGCTCCCGGTACCGGGCTTGGGGCTGGGGCACGCGGCGCAGGTAACCTGTCTGCGTGCCCCGTCTGTCTGAAGTCACCGCCGCGCTCGACGCCCTCTGGCCCCCGGCCCTCGCCGAGGGATGGGACGCGGTCGGCACCGTCGCCGGCGACCCGGACGCCGAGGTCGGCCGGGTCCTCTTCGCCGTCGACCCGGTCCAGGAGATCGTCGACGAGGCGGTGAAGCTGGGCGCGGACCTGCTGGTCACGCACCACCCGCTCTACCTGCGCGGCACGACGACCGTCGCCGCGGACACCTTCAAGGGCCGCGTCGTCCACACGCTGATCAAGAACGACATCGGGCTGCACGTCGCGCACACCAACGCCGACCGGGCCGACCCGGGCGTCTCCGACGCGCTCGCCGGCGCCCTCGACGTCCGCGTCGTACGCCCTCTCGTCCCGGACCCGGCCGACCCCGCGGGCCGCCGCGGCCTCGGCCGGATCTGCGAGCTGGAGCACCCGCTGACCCTGCGCGAGCTCGCGGGCCGCGCCGCCGACCGCCTCCCGGCCACCGCCCAGGGCATCCGCGTCGCCGGCGACCTCGACTCCACGATCCGCACGATCGCCGTCTCCGGCGGGTCCGGCGACAGCCTCTTCGCCGACGTCCGCGCGGCCGGCGTCGACGCCTTCCTCACCGCGGACCTGCGCCACCACCCCGCGAGCGAGGCTCGCGAACACGCACCTCTCGCACTGCTCGACGCGGCGCACTGGGCCACCGAGTGGCCCTGGTGCGAGCTGGCCGCCGCCCAGCTCGACGAGATCTCCGACCGTCACGGATGGGGCCTGCGGGTCCACGTCTCCAGGACGGTCACCGACCCCTGGACCGCCCACGCGGCGTCCAACCCCGCACCACTCTCTACCTTTGGAGCCCCCAACTGAACGCCGCGCCCGCCGACCAGATCCGCCTTCTCGACGTCCAGGCCCTGGACGTCCGTCTCCAGCAGCTCGCGCACAAGAAGAAGTCGCTGCCGGAGCACGCCGAGATCGAGTCGCTCACCAAGGACCTCACGCAGCTGCGGGACCTGCACGTCGCCGCGACGACGGAGGAGAGTGACTGCGCCCGCGAGCAGACCAAGGCCGAGCAGGACGTCGACCAGGTCCGCCAGCGTGCCGCCCGCGACCAGCAGCGCCTCGACTCCGGCGCGGTGACCTCGCCGAAGGACCTGGAGAACCTCCAGAAGGAGATCGCCTCGCTGGCCAAGCGCCAGGGCGACCTGGAGGACGTCGTCCTCGAGGTCATGGAGCGCCGCGAGTCCGCTCAGGAGCGCGCCACCGAGCTGGGCGAGCGGCTCGCCTCCGTCCAGGCGAAGATCGACGACGCGACGTCCCGGCGCGACGAGGCCTCCTCCACGCTCGACGCGGAGGCCGCCACGGTCACCAAGGAGCGCGAGGTCGTCGCCGGGTCCATCCCCGCCGACCTGCTGAAGCTCTACGACAAGCTCCGCGTGAAGGAGGGCGGCGTCGGCGCGGCCAAGCTGTTCCAGCGCCGCTGCGAGGGCTGCCGCCTGGAGCTCAACATCACGGAGCTCAACGAGGTCCGCGCCGCGGCCCCCGACGCCGTCGTCCGCTGCGAGAACTGCCACCGCATCCTGGTCCGCACGTCCGAGTCGGGCCTGTAGATCCGTCACGGAGCATGAGCCGAGGTCCCGGGGCTTCCGCCCCGGACCCGGCTCCCCGCATGCCGGAGGGGCGTGTTGTGAAACCGGACATGTCCCCGCCCACCACCTTCGTGCTGCTCCGGCACGGGGAGACCGCTCTGACGCCCGAGAAGCGGTTCTCGGGGTCGGGGCGGGGAGCCGACCCCGAGCTGTCGGACCGGGGCCGGGAACAGGCGGACCGCGCCGCCCGCGCCCTGAAGGCGCACACCCCGCCGGTCGACCTGATCGTCACGTCCCCGCTGGCCCGCTGCCGCCAGACCGCCGAGGCCGCCGCCGGACTGCTCGGCCTGGACGTGAGCGTCGACGACGACCTCCGCGAGACGGATTTCGGCGCCTGGGAGGGCCTGACGTTCAAGGACGTCAGGGAGCGCCACCCGGACGACCTGAACGCCTGGCTGGCGTCACCGTCCTGGGCCCCCACGGGCGGAGGGGAGTCCTTCGACACGGTCACCGCACGCGTCGCCGCGGCCCGTGAGCGCCTCGCGGCGTCCCATCGGGGCCGCACGCTCCTCCTCGTGTCGCACGTGACGCCCATCAAGACGCTGCTGCGTCTGGCGCTGGGCGCACCGCCGGAGGCCCTGTACCGGATGGAGCTGTCGGCGGCCTCCCTGTCGACGGTCGCCTGCTACGCGGACGGCAACGCGACCGTCCGCTGCCTCAACGACACGTCACACCTGCGCGGGATCTAGCCGGCCAGACGGCTCGCCTCGCGGGCCAGGTCCTCGACCCGCGCCCAGTCCTTCGCCGCGACGGCGTCCGCGGGGAGCATCCAGCTGCCGCCGACGCAGCCGACGTTCTTCAGCGCGAGGTAGGAGGGCGCCGACGCGGGGGAGATGCCGCCCGTCGGGCAGAAGCGGGCCTGGGGGAGCGGGCCCGCCAGCGACTTCAGGTACGCCGTGCCGCCCGCGGCCTCCGCCGGGAAGAACTTCATCTCCGTCACGCCGCGCTCCAGCAGCGACACGACCTCCGAGGTCGTCGAGACGCCGGGCAGGAACGGCACGCCCGAGCCCTTCATCGCGTCGAGCAGCGTGTCCGTCCAACCGGGGCTGACCAGGAACCGGGCCCCGGCGGCCACGGCGTCCGCGACGTTCTCCGGCGAGATCACGGTGCCCGCGCCGACGACCGCGTCCGGCACGGCGTCCGCGATCGCGCGGATCGCGTCGAGCGCGGCCGGAGTGCGCAGGGGCCACACGAACGAGGGCGGGCCCCCCGCGGCCGTCGCCCGCGCGGGGGGGACGGCGTGGGCGG
>NZ_JBHYTK010000272.1:0-5205 GCF_042749255.1 Streptomyces sp. NPDC059524
CGATCTCCCCGTCGCTGGCGGCGCGCCGCGCATGCCTTCAGGGGCGCGGGGAACTGCGCGACCAGCCACGACGGACCCGCGGACGAATCCTCAGGTCCGACCCGGGGTCACTTCTTCCAGTCGGCCCAGGACATGTTCCAGCCGTTGTACCCGTTGTCAGGGGCCACCGTCTGGTCGTGGGAGTTCTTGACGACCACCACGTCGCCGACCATCGAGCGGTCGAAGAACCAGGCCGCCGAGACCTTCTTGTCGTAGCCGCCGCGCACATCCGCCAGGCCCACGCAGCCGTGGCTGGAGTTGACGTTGCCGAAGGTGCCGCCGCCCCAGTAGTTGCCGTGGATGAACGTGCCGGAGTTGGTGAGGCGCATGGCGTGCGGGACGTCCTTGATGTCGTACTCGCCGCCGTAGCCGACCGTGTCACCGTTCATACGGGTCACCCGGAGCCGCTCGCTGATGACCATCTGCCCGTTCCACGTGTCGTAGCCGGGCTTGCCCGTGGTCACCGGGATCTTCTTGATGACCTTGCCGTCGCGCTCGACGGTCATCATGTGCTTCTTCGCGTCGACCGTGGAGACCTGGCTCCGGCCGATCGTGAACTTCACGGTCCGCACCTGCTTGCCGTAGACGCCGTCACGGCCCTCGACGCCGTCCAGGTTCATCTTCACGGTGACCTTCGTGCCCGCCGCCCAGTACTTCTCGGGACGGAAGTCGAGCCGGTCGTTGCCGAACCAGTGGCCCTCGACGTCGACGGCCGGCTCGGTCTTGATCGAGATGGCCTTCTCGACGTCCTCGGGGTGCGTGATGCCCCGCGTGAAGCGCACCGAGAACGGCATGCCGACGCCGACCTTCGAACCGTCCTCCGGCGTGAACGTGCCGACGAACGTGTTCTGCGGGGTCAGCGTCGTGAACGACGAGTCCTTCGCCGACTCACGGCCCGCCGAGTCCTTCGCCACCGCGTGGACCTTGTACTTGGTCGACGCGGCCAGGTGGTGCGCCGGCGTCCAGGTCGTGCCGCCGTCGGTGATCGCGCCCTGGACCGGGTTGCCCTTGCTGTCCTCGACCTCGACCTGGGACAGCCGGCCCTTGTCCGCCGTCACCTTCAGCGCGCCGCTCGTGGCCACGCCGCCCGCGCCGTCCTTCGGCGCGACGGTGACGACGGCCTCCGACGGCTTGTTCGCCTCGGCCGCCTTGTCCGCTTTGCCCTTGCCGTCGCTGCCCGCGTCCGAACCGCCTCCACCACCGCACGCGGTGACCAGCAGCAGCGCCGCCCCCAGCAGAGCCGCCGATATCGGTCGTCGCCCGTTCAAGATTCTGTTCTCCCCTCGCACGGCCTCGGTCTCAAGGCCCGCACTCCCCGCGCGTCCGCGCGCGCACTGCGAAAGATAACCACACGACCTGCGGAAACGGATCCCCGTGTTATGTCACCGTTCCGTCCCAACCGGCCCGCGGCACCCCTCCCCCGCATTTTTCCCGGCGCGGCCCGCCTATGAACGCGCGGAACCCGCCTTCCACTTGGACCAGCCCAGGTTCCAGCCGCCCAGACCGTTGTCGGGCGCCACCTGCTTGTCGGCGCTGCCGCGCACCTCGACGACGTCCCCGACGAGCGTGCGGTCGAAGAACCAGCCGGCCGGCGTCAGCGCGCTGCCGCCCTTCACGTCCCGCAGCCCGACACACCCGTGGCTGACGTTGCTGGACCCGAAGACGCCCTGCGACCAGTAGTTGCCGTGCAGGAAGGTGCCGGAGTCGGTGAGCCGGATCGCGTGCGGCACGTCGGGGATGTCGTACTCGCCGCCGAAGCCGACCGTGCGGCTGTTCATGCGGGTGACCTCGAGCATCTCGGAGACCACCATCTTCCCGTTGTACGTCGTCGAGCGCGGCGCCCCCGCCGTGATGGGCAGGGTGTCGAGGAGCTCCCCGTCGCGGCGCACCTGCATCGTGTGGTTCTTCGCGTCGACGAGGCTGACCTGGCTGCGGCCGACCGTGAACGAGAACGTCTTGCGCTGCAGACCGTAGACGCCGGGGGCGCCCTCCACGTCCCGCAGATCGAGCGCGACGGTGACCTCGGTGCCCGGCTTCCAGTACTTCTCGGGGCGGAAGTCGAGCCGCGTCTTCCCGAACCAGTGCGGGGCGACCTCGACCGCCGGGCGGGCGGTGACCGAGACGGCCTTCTCGACGGCAGCGCGGTTGCGGATCTCCCGGTTGAACTCCAGCTTCACGATCATGCCGGTGCCGACCGTGGCGCGGTTCTCGGGCGTGACGTAGCCGATGAACCGCTCGTCGGGGACGGCCGTCGTGAACGTGGTGTGCCGGGCCGAGCGGCGTCCCTCGCCGTCGACCGCGACCGCGTCCACCGTGTACTTCGCGGCGAGGGCGAGCCGGCCGCCGCCGGGGCCGGTCGGCCGCCAGGTCCGGCCGTCGTCCTCGAGCCGGCCCGGCACCCGCTCCTCCTGGGCGTCCCGCGTCCGCACCACCTTCACCGACTGCAGATGCCCCTCGGGGACCTCGACGCGGAGCCGTTCGCCCGTGCTCACCCCCCGTTTCGCGTCGTCCGGCGACACCCGGATCAGGTCCTCGGGCGAGCGCGGCTTGCCGAGCTCCTCGTCCGCCGCGTCGCATCCGGCGAAGATCAGTACGGCGGCCAGGGCCGCCCCCGCGCGCCGTGCGCGCCTCACAGCTGTTCTCACGCCAGCCCCAACGACGGGCACCCCGCCGGGGAAACGTGCGTGCGAGCCACGGAGGCTCTGGGCAGAACAACTGGAGAGCCCCACGAGCCGCGGGAGGCCGACAGGTGTCGAGCGCAGCCGAGCAGGAGGCGGTGCCCGCCCCGGCGCCGTACGGGAGAACGCGCGGGCGGACCCCGCCGGTGGAGCCGATGTGGCCGGGCACGCCCGCGCCGCTCGGCGCCCGCCACCGGGTCGGCCCGGACGGGGTCGCCGGCACCAACTTCGCGCTGTGGGCGGGCGGCGCCGAGTCCGTCGAGCTGTGCCTGTTCGACGCCGAGGGCCGCGAACGGCGCTCCCCGCTGGCCGAGTCGACGCACGAGATCTGGCACGGCTTCGTGCCCGGCGTGCTGCCCGGGCAGCGCTACGGGTTCCGGGTGGACGGCCGCTGGGACCCGTGGACCGGCGCCCGCTGGAACCCGGCGAAGCTGCTCCTGGATCCGTACGCCCGTGCCGTGGACGGGGAGTTCACCCTGCCCGCCGCGGTCTACGGCCACGTACGGGACTGGCCCGAGCAGCACGTCGCGGACACCGTGCGCGACGAACGGGACTCGGCGCCGTACGTGCCCAAGGGGGTCGTCGTGCACGACGACGGGCCCGACGACCTGTGGGCAGACGACCGCAGGCCGAAGACGCCCTGGGCCGACACCGTCATCTACGAACTGCACGTGCGCGGCTTCACCCGCCGGCACCCGGGGATCCCCGAGGAGCTGCGCGGCACGTACGCGGGGCTCGCGCACCCGGCGGCGATCGCGCACCTGGTGCGGCTCGGAGTGACGGCCGTGGAACTGCTGCCCGTGCACCAGTTCGCGCACGAGGACCATCTGCTGCGGCGCGGACTGCGCAACCACTGGGGCTACAACTCGATCGGCTACTTCGCCCCGCACGCCGGGTACGCGGCGACCGGCACCGGCGGACAGCAGGTCGGCGAGTTCCGGCGGATGGTGCGGGCGCTGCACGACGCGGGCATCGAGGTGATCCTCGACGTCGTCTACAACCACACGGCGGAGGCGGGCGAGCTCGGCCCGACGCTGTCCCTGAAGGGCATCGACAACCGCGGCTACTACCGGCTCCAGGACGACGCCCGCCGATACGCCGACTACACGGGCTGCGGCAACACGCTGCACGTCGTCCAGCCGCACGTGCTGCGGCTGATCACCGACTCGCTGCGGTACTGGGTGACCGAGATGGGCGTCGACGGCTTCCGCTTCGACCTCGCGGCGGCACTGGCCCGCTCGATGCACGACGTCGACATGCTCTCCCCCTTCCTCGCGGTCATCGCGCAGGACCCGGTGCTGCGCCGCGTGAAGCTCATCGCGGAGCCGTGGGACGTCGGCTCGGGCGGTTATCAGGTGGGCGCCTTCCCACCCCTGTGGACGGAGTGGAACGACCGCTACCGCGACGCCGTACGGGACTTCTGGCGGGGCGCGCTGCCCGACGTGCGGGATCTCGGATACCGGCTTTCGGGGTCGAGCGACCTGTACGCGTGGGGTGGCCGGCGCCCGTACGCCTCGGTCAACTTCGTCACCGCGCACGACGGTTTCACCCTGCGCGACCTCGTGTCGTACGAGCGCAAGCACAACGAGGCGAACGGCGAGGGCAACCGGGACGGGACCGACGACAACCGGGCCTGGAACTGCGGGGTCGAGGGCGAGACCGACGATCCCGGCGTACGGGCCCTGCGGCGGCGGCAGTCGCGGAACCTGCTGGCGACGCTGCTGCTGTCCACGGGGGTGCCGATGCTCGTCGCCGGGGACGAGTTCGGGCGGACCCAGGGCGGCAACAACAACGCGTACTGCCAGGACAACGAGACCGGCTGGGTCGACTGGAGCCTCCTGGAGGAGCCGGAGTGGCAGGCGCTGTCCGCGCTCACGGCACGGCTGATCGCGCTGCGGCACGCGCATCCGGTGCTGCGGCGGCGGGCGTTCTTCTCGGGGCGCGCGCGGGCCGCGGACGGGCTGCGGGATCTGGCCTGGTTCACGGTGCGGGGCGAGGAGATGACGGAGCGGGACTGGTTCGCGCCGGCCGCGTCACTGGGCATGTACCTGTCCGGCCGGGACATTCCCGGGCGGGACGCGCGGGGGCACGCCGTGCGGGACGAGAGCTTCCTCGTGCTGCTGCACGCGGGTGAGGGGGCGGTGTCGTGGGTGCTGCCGGGTGAGCCGTGGGGGCGGCGGTACGAGGTGCTGGTCGACACGGGTGCCGAGTCCGGGGTCGTCTCGCCCGGGGTGGTGCACCCCGGGGGTGCCGAGCTGTTGGTCGAGCCCCGCACGGTGCTGTTGCTCCGGGTCGTGGAGTAGCCCGTTCGTCTGCGGCCCCGGTGGGGGCTGGTCGCGCAGTTCCCCGCGCCCCTGAAATGCAGGCGCTGCGCGCCGCATTTCCCCGGCAAAGGTGCGGAGTGCCTGTGATCTGGGGAAGGCGCGGCGAAGCCGCATGCCTTCCAGGGGCGCGGGGCACTGCGCGACCAGCCCCCACGCACCCGCAG
>NZ_JBHYTK010000273.1:0-5138 GCF_042749255.1 Streptomyces sp. NPDC059524
CGCGCGCGGTTGCCGCGATCCGGCCCTTTCCG
Source organism: Streptomyces sp. NPDC059524 (assembly GCF_042749255.1). Classification (NCBI taxonomy): domain Bacteria; kingdom Bacillati; phylum Actinomycetota; class Actinomycetes; order Kitasatosporales; family Streptomycetaceae; genus Streptomyces; species Streptomyces sp. NPDC059524. The sequence goes on from NZ_JBHYTK010000273.1 coordinate 33, forward strand.
GGCGGGGGGGTAAACCGCCCCCCCCCCCCCACCCGGTTGGCCGGCTCTTCTTACCACCCCCCGCCCACTTTTCGTTGTCCCGGGAGCCGGAGTGCCACGCCGGGACAAACCCCCGCAGTGACTCGAACCGGCCGTTCCATTCGGTACGCTCCCCAGGTCTTTCGGACGCCGGGAAGCCGGTGCCGGCCGCAGCAAAAGGGGGATGTGTCGCGATGACGACACCGTCGCAGAGTCCGTTCCAGCCACTTCAGGCCGACGATCCTGCCGTGGTCGGCGGCTACCGCGTGGTGGCCGTCCTCGGCGCCGGTGGCATGGGCAAGGTGTACCTCTCGTACACGCCGGGCGGCCGCCCCCTCGCCGTCAAGGTCATCCGGCCCGAGTTCAGCGAGGACGCGGACTTCCGGCGGCGCTTCGAGCAGGAGGTGCACTCCGCTCAGCGCGTCCAGGGCCTCTACACGGCGCCGGTCATCGACTGCGACACCAAGGGCAACCCGCCCTGGCTCGCCACCGCCTACGTGCCCGGCCCCTCCCTCGCCGGAGCGGTCGCGCAGCACGGCGCCCTGCCCGTGCGCAGCACCCTGCTGCTCACCGTCGGCGTCGCCGAGGCGCTGCAGGTCATCCACGGTGCGGGCATCGTCCACCGTGACCTCAAGCCCGGCAACGTCCTGCTGGCCTCCGACGGCCCGCGCGTCATCGACTTCGGCATCGCCCGCGCCGCCGACGCCACGTCGCTCACCAGCAGCGGCGTCACCGTCGGCACCCCGGCGTTCATGGCCCCCGAGCAGGCGATGTCCGGCACCGTGAGCCCCGCGACGGACGTGTTCGCGCTCGGCCAGATCGCCGCGTTCGCCGCCATCGGCGCCCCCGCCTACGGGGAGGGCGCCTCGCACGCGGTGCTCTACCGGATCGTGCACGAGGACCCCGACCTCAGCCGGCTCCCCGACGCGCTGCGGCCCCTGGTCACCCGCTGCCTGAGCCGTGACCCCGCCGACCGGCCCTCCCTCGACGAGGTCATCGCACTGTGCCACGAGGTGTCGCCGACACCGCTGCGCCAGGGCGAGGACTGGCTGCCCCAGTCCTTCGCGACCGCGCTCGTCGACCGCTCGCAGATGCCGGCCCCGGCGCAGACGCCGCCGCCCACGTCGGGGGCGGCCACGCCGGCGCCCGTCGCCGGGCAGCCGCCGTACCCGCCGACCCAGGCCTCCGCCACGCCGCCGCCGGTCGCCGGGCACGCCTCGCACGCGCCCACCCAGGCCGCCGCCACGCCGCCGCCCGTGGCCGGTTCGACGCCGCATCCGCCGACGGCCGCCGTCCCGCCGCCGACCGGGCCCTCGCCGTACGCACCCACCGCGTTCGCCCAGACCCCGCCGCCCGTCGCGCAGCCCGGGTACCAGACGCCCCCGCCCGTCGCGCAGCCCGGGTACCAGACGCCCCCGCCCGTCGCGCAGCCCGGCTACCAGACGCCTCCGCCCGGCCCCGGCTACCGGGGTCCGATGCCGCCGACCGGCGGGCACGCGCCGATGGGCGCGCCGCACCCGGGCGTCGGCCGCCCGTGGGCCGCCGCTCCGCCGCCCCCGAAGAAGAAGACCGGGCTCATCATCGCCGGTTCGGTCGTCGCGGTCTTCGTCGCGCTCGGCCTCATCGGCGCCCTGGTCGACGACACCAAGGGCGACCAGTCGTCGTCCTCGGGCGGTTCGAGCAGCTCCGGCGGATCGGGCGGGTCCGCGAAGGGCAAGGACAACGGGAAGCGACCCGACCCCAAGCCGGCCACGTACAAGAACATCAACCTGACGGAGAACTACTACCTCCAGCTCGGCGACAACCCGGTCAAGCCCCTCGACGGCGGCGGCACGGGAGCCTCGTACTCCGGCGGTGACTTCTTCTTCTACACGGACTCGATGGGCTTCAGCGACGCGAAGGTCGGCACCGACAACGGGAAGCTGGTCCTGCTCAACAACGCGCAGAAGGGCTCGCTGGAGACCTGCCGCAACGAGACCCGCTTCACGGAAGACATCACGATGGACCAGCTGGGCGCCGGTTCGCAGATCTGCGTCCGCAGCAACGCCGGCCACATCGGTCTCATCACCTTCCGCGGCAAGTCGGGGACCAACGACCCGAGTACGTACATCACGCTCGACGTCACGACGTGGCGCAACGCCGAGGAGCCGGTCCAGGAGGACTGAGCCGCCGTACGGCGGGGCGCCGCGGGGTTCCCGAGCCTCAGGGAGCCGGCGCCTCGCCTCCACGGTGTGTCGATGCTGCTCGTCCGCCGAGCGCCAAGGCCCCGGAGCCCGTGGGCCGTTGCAGCCACGCTGGCAGGGGAGCACCGCTCACCCGTCACTCCTCGGCATCAAGAACGCGTAAAGATTGCCGGATTGCGGCAATGTGCGGGCGCTCGGCCGCGGGGCAGGATGGTCGTGGCAGGAACGGGGGGCCGACTCCGATGCCGGGTTCCGGAAACGGGGCCCGGCAGCGGAGTGCCGTCGGGGGAGTCATGGCACGAGGGGGCGGGGCATGGACGAGGCGCACGCGACACGGGGGATCGCGGTCGCTCACGGGGGAACGGGCAGCGCCCGTCCGGTCGTCCGCACGGCTCCGTCCCTCGCGCCTGACGCGTTCGGGCCCGCCGAGCCTGGGAGGAGCGAATCCGCTTCGGCTCATCTCGCGCCGGACGAACCCGGGCCGGCTCACCCGGCATTCGACGAGGCCAAGCCGGCTCACCCCGCACCCGACGAACCCGCGCCGGACGAACGGGCACTCGACGAACCCGCGCCGGACGAACCCGGCCCCCGTCGCGCGGAGTCGCCCGGCGCCGGCGCCTGAGACCCGGCGCCGCACCACCCATCCACGCGCGGAGAGCCGCGACGTCACGGCACGCCGACAGGCCGACACGGTCCGCAACCGAACCGGTGCGCACCGCGTCCGTGACTGACGTCATCCCTGTGCCGGTCGTCCCCGTGGCGGCCGCACCGCGTCTTCACCGTCACCGAGGGGTCAACCACCCCTGGATCCGAAGGACTTCTTCATGGATGCCACCACCGTGGGCATCGGCGTGTCCGTCATCGCCGCCCTGCTCGTCGTCGCCGCGCTGCTGCTCGTCTTCACGCGTCTGTTCCGCAAGGTCGAGCAGGGCAAGGCGCTCATCGTCTCGAAGATGCGCAAGGTCGACGTGACCTTCACCGGGCAGATCGTGCTGCCGGTGCTGCACAAGGCCGAGGTCATGGACATCTCGGTGAAGACCATCGACATCACCCGCACCGGCCGCGACGGCCTCATCTGCAAGGACAACATCCGGGCCGACATCCGGATCTCGTTCTTCGTGAAGGTGAACAAGAGCGTCGACGACGTCATCCGCGTCGCGCAGAGCGTCGGCACCGCGCGGGCCAGCGACCAGAAGACGCTCCAGGAGCTGTTCCACGCGAAGTTCTCCGAGGCGCTCAAGACGGTCGGCAAGCAGCTCGACTTCACCGACCTCTACACCAAGCGCGAGGAGCTGCGGTTCCGGATCATCGAGGTCATCGGGGTCGACCTGAACGGCTACCACCTCGAGGACGCGGCGATCGACTACCTGGAGCAGACGCCGCTCAGCCAGCTCGACCCGGACAACGTCCTCGACGCGCAGGGCATCCGGAAGATCACCGAGCTGACGACCGTCGAGCACGTGCGCACCAACGAGTTCCAGCGCACGGAGGAGAAGGAGATCACGCGGCAGAACGTCGACGCCCGCGAGACCATCCTGGAACTGGAGCGCCGGCAGGCCGACGCCGAGATCAAGCAGAAGCGTGAGATCGACACCGTGCGGGCCCGTGAGGAGGCCGAGACGGCGCGGGTCGTGGAGGAGGAACGGCTGCGGGCGCAGGGCGCGTTCCTCGTCACCGAAGAGAAGCTCGGGGTGCAGCGCGAGAACCAGGCCCGCGAGGTCGCCGTCGCGCAGAAGAACCGCGAGCGCGTCATCGCCGTCGAGAACGAGCGCATCGAGAAGGACCGGCTCCTGGAGGTCATCGCCCGCGAGCGCGAGACGCAGCTGTCGAAGATCGCCGCCGACAAGGAGGTCGAGGCGGAGAAGCGGGAGATCGCCGAGGTCGTCCGCGAGCGCGTCGCCGTCGACCGCACGGTCGCCGAGCAGGAGGAGTCCATCAAGAAGCTGCGCGCGGTCGAGGAGGCCGAGCGAGGACGGCAGGCCGTCATCATCGCGGCGGAGGCCGAGGCGCAGGAGAAGCTCGTCAAGGACATCAAGGCCGCGGAGGCCGCCGAGCAGGCCGCCACGCACCGCGCCGCCGAGCAACTGACGCTGGCCGAGGCCGAGTTGAAGTCAGCCGAGCTTCAGTCGCAGGCCAAGCTGAAGCTCGCCGCGGGTCTGCAGGCGGAGGCGGCGGCCGGCGGGCTCGCCGAGGTGCAGGTGCGCGACAAGGAAGCCGAGGTCATCGAGAAGGCGGGTCGTGCCGAGGCCGAGGCCACCGAGGCGCGGATGCGCGCCGAGGCGGAAGGCGCCCGCGCCAAGGCCCTCGCGGAGGCCACCGGGATCGCCGAGAAGCTGAAGGCAGAGGCCGAGGGCATCAACCAGAAGGCCGTCGCGATGGCCGCGCTCGACGAGGCCTCGCGCGGGCACGAGGAGTACCGCCTGCGGATCCAGGCGGAGAAGGAGATCCGGCTCGCCGGACTCGACGCGCAGCGGCACGTCGCCGAGGCGCAGGCCGCGGTCCTCGCCACCGGCCTGGAGGGCGCCGACATCAACATCGTCGGCGGCGAGTCCGTCTTCTTCGACAAGATCGTCAACTCGATCGCGCTCGGCAAGGGCGTCGACTCCTTCGTCAAGAACTCCGAGACGGCCCAGGTGCTCGCCGGTCCGTGGCTGGACGGATCGGCGGACTTCACCGCTGACCTCTCCAGGATCCTCGGGTCGGTCTCCACGGCCGACGTACAGAACCTCACCGTCTCCGCGCTGCTCATGAAGCTCATGAAGAGCGGCGGCGAACAGGCCGGTCAGGTGCGCGAACTGCTCGACAAGGCAGGCCAGTTGGGGCTGGCCGATCTGCCGATAGCCGAGCTGAACGGCACCGCGCGCACCTGACCCGAGACCCCGGCCGGGGACGCCCCACGGGGGTG
>NZ_JBHYTK010000274.1:0-5064 GCF_042749255.1 Streptomyces sp. NPDC059524
CGTCTGCTCGGTGCATGAGCAGACGCGTCCGCGGCATTTCTGTGGCTGAGCACGCAGTTCCCCGCGCCCCTTACGGGGCCGATCTCACCCGGAGGTCCACGGCGCCGCCGGCGAGGCCTCAGCTCAGGTGACCCTCGACCTCGGCGGCAGCCTCGTCACCGTAGGCCTTCTTGAAGCGCTCCATGAAAGCCGCGCGGCGGAGCTCGTACTCCTGGGTGCCCAGGGTCTCGATGACCAGGGTGGCGAGCATGCAGCCGATCTGGGCCGCGCGCTCCAGCGAGACGCCCCAGGCGAGACCGGACAGGAACCCGGCGCGGAAGGCGTCGCCGACACCGGTGGGGTCGACCTTCGCCTTCTCCTCCGGGACGCCGACCTCGATCGGGTCCTCCCCGACCCGCTCGATGCGGACCCCGCGCGAGCCGAGCGTGGTGACGCGGTGGCCGACCTTGGCGAGGATCTCCGCGTCGCTCCAGCCGGTCTTCGACTCGATGAGGCCCTTCTCGTACTCGTTGGAGAAGAGGTACGTGGCGCCTTCGAGGAGCGTGCGGATCTCCTCGCCGTCCATGCGCGCGATCTGCTGCGAGAAGTCCGCGGCGAACGGGATGTTCCGGCTGCGGCACTCCTCGGTGTGGCGGAGCATGCCCTCCGGGTCGTCGGCGCCGATGAGGACCAGGTCGAGGCCGCCCACGCGGTCGGCGACGGTCTTGAGCTCGATGAGGCGGGCCTCGCTCATGGCGCCGGTGTAGAAGGAGCCGATCTGGTTGTGGTCGGCGTCCGTCGTGCACACGAAGCGGGCGGTGTGCAGGGTCTCGGAGATCCGGACGGAGGCGGTGTCCACGCCGTGCCGGTCGAGCCAGGCGCGGTACTCGTCGAAGTCGGAGCCGGCCGCGCCGACCAGGACCGGGCCGGTGCCGAGCTGGCCCATGCCGAACGCGATGTTGGCGCCGACGCCGCCCCGGCGCACGTCGAGGTTGTCGACGAGGAAGGAGAGGGAGACCGTGTGCAGCTGGTCGGCGACGAGCTGGTCGGCGAAGCGGCCGGGGAAGGTCATCAGGTGGTCGGTGGCGATGGAGCCGGTGACTGCGATTCGCACGGCGAGGTCACGCTTCCTGAGGAGGGAGGGGGTTGACGCTTCACGCTACCCGGTCGGGGACCGGGCCTGAAGTGCGGAAACTACCCGATAGTAGGCCTTTTTTCGTGTGACCTGTCGTGCATACGGTGCGGTCATGACGTACGACGTGTCGCATCTGACGCAGGACGGGCTGGCGGCGCTGCGCGTCGACTGCGCCCGCATGGTTCCGCACTGGGTGACGCCCCTGGCGCCGTGGGAGACGGAGCGGAAGGCTCCGGTCGCGGCGGGGCCGCTGTCGGCGCGGATCACCGGGGTGGTGGTGCCCGCTTCGTCCGCCCGGCTGATCGACTCCATGGCCGGTTTCGGCGACTGAGGGAACCACTCGCTCCCCTGCCGCGTCACATCGCTGTCCCCCGCACGGCGGCAGTCGAAGGAGCGATGCGGTGAGCACCGAAGAACAGACGCAGGGCCGGTCCCGGCGGCGTACGACGCTGGCGGTCGCCTCGGTCGCCGCGGCTGTCCTCCTCGCCGGTGGCGGCGGCGCGTATCTCGCGACGAGCGCGTCCGGCGACAAGGACGGCGCCGGTTCCCCGGCCGGCCCGGCCGGTGACGGCACTCCCCCGCCGCTCGCCCTGGACGGGTACGCGGCCGGCGGCGACCCGGGCACGTCGAACGGGATCGCGCCGGGTGAGCCGGACCCGAACGGGACGACGTACCGGGCGACGGTGCCGCTGCCGAAGGGCCCCGGTGACGCGCCCGTGTACCGGGCCGAGGGCGAGGTGAGCGCCGCCGAGGTGAGCGCGCTCGGCAAGGCGCTCGACATCGACGGCACGCCGAAGCTGACGGACGGTGCCTGGCGGCTCGGCCCGGCGAAGGACGGCTCGGGCCCGTCGCTGCAGGTGAACCGGGCGGCGCCGGGCACGTGGACGTACGCGCTGCACGCGCCGTCGGCGGGCGACAAGTGCGCGGGCGTGGCGAAGTGCCCCGATCCGGTGGGCTCCGGCAGCGAGAAGGACGCGGTGAGCGAGGCCGCCGCGAAGAAGGCCGCGGCGCCGGTCCTCAAGGCGCTGGGCCAGGACGACGCGAAGCTGGACGCGGCCCAGTTGATGGGCGCGACGCGGGTGGTGAACGCGGATCCGGTGGTCGGCGGCCTGCCCACGTACGGCTGGTCGACGGGGATCCAGGTCGGCGCGGACGGTCAAGTGGTCGGCGGCAGCGGCCAGTTGAAGGCTCCGGTCAAGGGCGACACGTATCCGACGGCGAGCGCCGAGCAGACGCTGAAGCGGATGAACGGCTCGGCGTCCGGTGACCGGGTCGCCGTCGGCGGGTGTGCGAGTGCGGTGCCGCTGGAGCGTGGGGGCGCGGATCAGCAGGGCACCGGATGCACGCCGTCCTCGCCGCGGCCGCCCGCGTCCTCGACGACCGAGGTCACGAAGGCCACGTTCGGCCTGGCCGCGCAGCACTCGGGCGGGCGGCAGATCCTCGTGCCGTCGTGGCTGTTCCAGGTGAAGCCGGCCGGGGCCACGGAGCCGACGACGGTGACGCACCCGGCGGTCGCGCCGGAGTTCCTGGTGGCGCCGTCGAGCGCGGCCGCGACGCCTCCGGAGGGGGCGCCGAGTCCGCGGCCCAGCGCGTCGCCGGGCGAGTCCGGGACGGACACCCGTGACGTGCGGGTGTCGGGGTACGAGGAGGACGGCAAGAAGCTGACGCTGCACTTCACGGGCGGGGTGTGCGCGACGTACCGGGCCACGGTCGACGAGTCGAAGGACCGGGTGTCGGTGAAGGTGACCGCGACCCAGAAGAAGGGCACCGTCTGCATCATGATGGCGAAGTTCTACACGCTGGACGTGACGCTCGACGGGCCTCTGGACGGGCGGAAGGTCGTCGGTTCGGACGGGCACGAGGTGCGGGTCGCGCAGCAGAACGGTCCGGGCGGGGTGAAGCCGGCGCCGCGCGGCTGACGCGCCCGCAGAGCACGCCGGAGAACGCCGATGGCCCGGCCCCCTGTCGCAGGGGGCCGGGCCATCACGCGTGTCGCGCAGCTTCAGCCGGTTGTGCCCGCCGGATTTAGCTGAACGAGTCGCCGCAGGCGCAGGAGCCCGTGGCGTTCGGGTTGTCGATCGTGAAGCCCTGCTTCTCGATGGTGTCGACGAAGTCGATGGAGGCGCCGCCCAGGTACGGGGCGGACATGCGGTCGGTGACGACCTTGACGCCACCGAAGTCCTTCACGACGTCACCGTCGAGCGAGCGCTCGTCGAAGAACAGCTGGTAGCGCAGACCGGAGCAGCCACCCGGCTGAACGGCGACGCGCAGCGCCAGGTCGTCGCGGCCTTCCTGGTCGAGCAGAGCCTTGACCTTGGCCGCGGCGGCGTCGCTCAGGATGATGCCGTCGCTGACGGTGGTGGTCTCGTCCGATACGGACATCTACATCTCTCCCGGGTTGTACGGAGACTGCTTGCCGACCATTGCAACCGGCAAAGGCCCGGATCCATTCCGGGTGTCGCTCTTCTTCTTTCATGCTCGCACACGGCTCGCGGCCGGGGCACGGGACGGCCGAGGCGGATTGCGTCACATCGACACGATGAGTGTCGTCAAACTGACGTGAACCACGTATGATAGATAGCGTCATTTCGACGAAAAGTCGTTCTGTAGATGAGAAAGGGTGCGTGACGTGACCACGGCCCAGACCCCCCAGGCCCCTGTCGACCTGGACGTTTCCCCCACTCCCCTGGCTCTGCTGCTGCTCGGCCGCGAGGCCGACCCCAAGAGCGAGCGCGGTGTGGAGTGTCCTGGCGACCTTCCCTCGCCCTCCGACCCGGACCTGGTGGAGCGGGCCCGCGCGGCCAAGGAGAAGCTCGGCGACAAGGTGTTCGTGCTCGGGCACCACTACCAGCGCGACGAGGTCATCCAGTTCGCCGACGTCACCGGCGACTCCTTCAAGCTGGCGCGGGACGCCGCGGCGCGGCCCGAGGCCGAGTACATCGTCTTCTGCGGTGTGCACTTCATGGCCGAGTCGGCGGACATCCTCACCGGCGACGACCAGAAGGTCGTCCTGCCCGACCTCGCCGCGGGCTGCTCGATGGCCGACATGGCCACCGCCGAGCAGGTCGCCGAGTGCTGGGACGTGCTGACCGAGGCCGGCATCGCCGAGCAGGTCGTGCCCGTCTCCTACATGAACTCCTCGGCGGACATCAAGGCGTTCACCGGCAAGCACGGCGGCACGATCTGTACGTCGTCCAACGCCGAGCGCGCGCTGAACTGGGCGTTCGAGCAGGGTGAGAAGGTCCTCTTCCTGCCGGACCAGCACCTGGGGCGCAACACGGCGGTGCGGGACCTCGGCATGTCCCTCGACGACTGCGTCGTCTACAACCCGCACAAGCCGAACGGCGGGCTGACCGTCGAGGAGCTGCGCGCCGCCAAGATGATCCTGTGGCGCGGGCACTGCTCGGTCCACGGGCGCTTCTCGCTGGACTCGGTCAACGACGTGCGCGAGCGCATACCGGGTGTGAACGTGCTGGTGCACCCCGAGTGCAAGCACGAGGTCGTGGCCGCGGCGGACTACGTCGGGTCCACGGAGTACATCATCAAGGCCCTGGAGGCGGCCCCGGCCGGGTCCAAGTGGGCCATCGGCACGGAGCTGAACCTCGTCCGGCGCCTCGCCAACCGCTTCGCGCCCGAGGGCAAGGAGATCGTCTTCCTCGACAAGACGGTCTGCTTCTGCTCGACCATGAACCGCATCGACCTGCCCCACCTGGTGTGGACCCTGGAGTCCCTGGCGGACGGGCAGCTGGTCAACCGCATCGAGGTCGACCGCGAGACGGAGCAGTTCGCGAAGCTGGCGCTCGAGCGGATGCTGGCCCTGCCGTAGCGGGTCTCGTCGCCGGGTGCGGGCCGGTGGGGCTTCTCGCGCAGTTCCCCGCGCCCCTGAAATGCAGACCCTTCGGGTCGCATTTTCCCGAGGAAGGCGCAGCCTTCCCAGGGGCGCGGGGAAC
>NZ_JBHYTK010000275.1:0-2726 GCF_042749255.1 Streptomyces sp. NPDC059524
ATGGTGGTGCGCCGGCTGGGCGAGCCGCCCGCCGGCGCGCCCGGCCCGGCCCGCGCCGCCGCGGGCGCACCGGGCGGCACGATCGACGGCGCGGACGGCGCCGGGCTCGACGAGGTGCTGTACGCGCGGACGCGGGGCCGCCGGATCCTGGTCGTCCTGGACGACGTGGTCTCCGAGGCGCAGGTGCGGCCGCTCCTCACGGCGGCCCCTGACCTCACGGTGATGCTCACCGGCCGGCAGGCGCTGGGCGCCCTGGAGGAGGCGCGGCACCTGGTCCTGGACGTGTTCGAACCGGCGGAGGCGCTGGAGCTGCTGACCCGGTGCGGCGGCGAGGCCGTGCGGGCCGCGCCGCGGGACGCCGCGGAGATCGCCCGGCTGTGCGGGAACCTGCCGCTGGCGCTGCGGGTGGCCGCCGCGGGACTCGCGGCCCGGCCCCACTGGAAGGCCGCCGACCTGGTGGCGCGGCTCGCCGACGAGCGGACCCGGCTCGCCGCGCTCGCCGTCGGCGACCTCGACGTGCGCGGCAGCCTGCTGGCCGCGTACCGGCAGGCGGGTGTGCAGGAGCGGCTGGCGTTCCGGCTGCTCGGGCTCGCGCCGCTGCCGGACTTCCCGCTGTGGAGCGCGGCCGCGCTGCTGGCCTGCCCGCCGCCGGAGGCGGAGCGGCACCTGGAGGAACTGGTGCGCGGCCGACTCCTGGAGGCGCGCCCGGCACCGGGCCGGCTGACCCCGGTGCGCTACGGGTTCCATCCGCTGCTGCGCTCGCTCTCCCTCGAACTGCTCGGCGCCGGTTCTCCGGGAGCGACGGACCGGCTGTGCCGGGCGTTCCTCGCGCTCGCCCGGTACGCCGACCACCGGCTCGCCCCGGGCCGGGACCGGCTCGCGGCGCCCGTGGAACCGCCCGCGGGCATCGATCCGCACGAGCTGGTCGGGGACGCGGCGCTGTCCTGGTTCCAGGAGGAGTCGGCCGGGCTGCTCGAAGCGGTGCGTCGGGCGCACACGGACGGGTTGTGGGAGCTGTGCTCCGGCCTGGCGGCGGCGAGCGCCGGCTACTACGAGGCCGGCGCGGTGTGGGACGACTGGGAGCTGAGCCACGGGCTCGGCCTGGACGCGGCCCGGCAGGCGGGCGACGCGCGGGCGGAGGCGGTGCTGCTGCAGTCGCTCGCCGACCTGGACTGGCAGCGGCGGCTGCCGACGGCGGCCCTCGACCGCTACCGGCTCGCCTGGCACCTGTTCACGCAGGCGGGCGACCGTGTCTCGGCGGCGCGCTGTCTGTCCGGCGAGGCGGACGTGCTGCTCGGCCAGGGCCGGGTGCCGCGCGCCGAACGCGGTTACGTACGGGCGCTGTCCGGGGCCCGTACGACCGGGGACGCCCGCGGCGCGGCGCACGCGCTGCGCGGCCTGGCCCTGGTGGCGTTACGCGAGGGGCGGTCCGAGGAGGCGCTGGCCCGGCTCGCCGAGTGCGAGCGCTGGGCGCGGCGCACGGGCGACCGGCGCTGGCAGGAGTACGCGCTGCGCACGACCCGCGCGGTCGCCGCCGGCGCCGCACCGGCGGGACGGCCCCTGGAGGTCCGGCCCGGCATGTGGCTGCTGTCGGCCCCGGAGACGGCGCCGGCCTGATCCGAGCGGGCTGGTTCTGGCCCGGGGCCGGCCGGCCCTGGCCCAGGCGCGGGCCGGCTCTGGCCCGGGGCGGGCCCGCCCCGGCTCCCCGGGGGGATGGTCGGGTCCGGGGGCGGGCTCGCTCACGGGGGCGCCGACGTCCGGCGGCGCTGCGCCCAGCTTCGTACGGGCCGCTAAAGGAACGCCTTCGCCGCCGGGCCGGCGCCGACCGCCTTGCCGGGGGCCGGATTTGGCCACACTTTAGGCGTCAACAGCATGCTCGTCCCGTCGGCCGGGATCCGTGCCGAGGCCCTGCCGGCGCCCTCCCGGTCAGGAGGCCGCCCCGCCCGTGCGCACCGGCACGCGGGCCGGGCACCGCCTGTCCGTTCGGCCGCCGCACCGGTCCAGGGACGGATCCCGCCGACGCACCCACGCTGGACGGAACCCGAGGCGGAGCAAGATGACGCGATACCTGTCCCGGAGCAGCATCGACGAAAGTGCGAGCGCGGACGTACGGCTGTTCTGCTTCCCGTACGCGGGCGGCGGCGCATCCGCGTACGGCCGCTGGCAGCGCACCCTGGACGCGCACGGCGCCGGGGTGCGAGTGCTGCCCATCCAGCTGCCCGGCCGCGAAGGGCGCATCGACGAGCCGCGGTTCACGGATCTGCGGGCCCTGATCGACGACCTGGACGCCGAGCTCGACGACGAGCTGGAGCGACCGCACATCTTCTACGGGCACAGCATGGGCGCCCTGATCGCCTACTCGCTGGCCTGCCGGCGGCAGCAGCGCGGGGCACCGCTCCCGGAGGCCGTCGTGCTCAGCGCGTACCGTGCGCCGCACCTGCCCGCGCCGCAGATCGCCCGGCCGGAGGCCAGTGACGAGGAGTTGATCGACTCGCTCGCCGCGCTCGGCGGCATCCCCCAAGTCCTGCTGAACCACCCGGACTTCCTGTCCGCGCTGCTCCCCGTCGCGCGCGACGACCTGCTGCTGTGCACGGGCGAGGCCGCGTCGATGGCGGCCGAGCCGCGGCGCGTGCCGCGGCACCAGTTCGCGGGGCGGCGCGACCCGCAGTGTTCGGTGCCGGTGGTGGTGTAGTGGCGGCGGGACGCGGGGCGCGGCTGCGAGGGGC